>NZ_LSKN01000016.1:0-114659 GCF_001557075.1 Methylobacterium sp. CCH7-A2 | reverse complement strand
GCCCCGGCCCCCGCGCCAGCGCCGGCTCCCGCGCCGCAGGCGACCCCCTCCGCGCCGCCGCCCGCTCCGGCTGCGCCGCCACCGGCTCCGGCTGCGCCAACGCTGCGTGACGGCCAGACCCAAGCCACCCCGCCGGCTGCGCCATCCGCGCCGGGGCAGCCCACCGATCAACGCCAGGGTCGCCGCGGCGGCATCGGGCCCGGTGGCGCGGCCGCCATTGGCCTCGGCGCCGGTGTCCTCGGCGGCATCATGGCGACACAGGGCGCCGAGCGGCTGGAGGATGTCCGCGGCCGCCGCGAGGAGCGGCGCGAGGGTGATGTCACCATCATCCGCGAGCCCGGCCGCACCATCATCCGCGACGACGACCGCACGATCATCCGCCGCGACGAGACTCAGCGCTTCCGGGAACTCGGGCTGGAGGCCCGCACCGAGCGGCGCGGCGACGAGAACCGCACGATCTTCGAGCGGCCCGACGGCACCCGCATCGTCACCGTCACCGACGAGGAGGGCCGGCTGATCCGCCGCACGCGGCTCGACCGTGACGGCAGGGAGGTCGTCATCATCGACAACACCCGCCGCGACCGGCCGCGCGACCGCTTCTCGGACGAGATCGTGGTGCTGGAGCGCCCGGCCCTGCGCATCCCGCGCGAGCGCTACATCGTCGACGCCGAGCGGGCTGACGAGGATCTGATCTACGAGACGATCGTCGCGCCGCCGCTGGCGCCGCTGCCGCGTCGCTACACCCTCGACGAGGTGCGCTACTCGCCGGATCTGCGCGCCCAGATGCGCAGCGTCGACATCGACAGTGTCACCTTCGAGACGGGCTCCTGGGACGTCGCTCCGGGTCAGGCGCAACGGCTCTCCATCATCGCCGACTCGATCCGCCGTGCGCTGCAACGCTCCCCCAACGAGGTCTTCCTCGTCGAGGGGCACACCGACGCCGTCGGCTCGGACATCGACAATCTCTCGCTGTCGGACCGGCGCGCGCAGTCGGTCGCGGAAATCCTGACCAAGGATTTCGGCGTGCCGCCCGAGAACCTGACGACGCAGGGCTATGGCGAGCAATATCTCAAGGTGAACACGCAGGACGCCGCGCGCGAGAACCGTCGCGTCACCCTGCGGCGGATCACCCCGCTGCTGGCGGGGCAGGGCAACTGACCACCGCAGCCCTCACGCTCGCTACGGAAGGCCGCCGCGAGGCGGCCTTCTCATTTGGAAGAGTCCCGCATTCGCGCCCTCGCATTCACGAAGGCTCAACTTCCCGCGCCTATCACCGGAGCAAGGGAGGATCCCCGATGAGCGACTCCATGGCCATCGCGCAGAGCTTCGCCGCGATGCAGGCGGCCTCGACGCAGCAGGCGCTGCAGACCGAGATGCTGCGCCAGCAGACCCAGGGCGACCAGGCGATCGTCGCCCTGCTGCAGCAGAGCGCCGAGCAGCTGCAGGCGGTGCTCCCCGCCGGCCAGGGCCAGACTGTCGACATCACCGCCTGAGGCGCGCGGTCCGAGCCGGTTGCGCATCGCCGCTGGCCCGCCTAACCTCGATCCCGTTCCGAGGGGTGCCCGCAAGGGCTGAGACGGCTTCCCGGCCGAACCCATCGAACCTGATCCGGGTCATACCGGCGGAGGGACTGGAACGCGGCGCGAGCCCGCCTTGCGACCGCATCACAGCGCTTGAACCGCTTTCGACGCCGGATCTCCTGACCTCAAAGGCGGAGATCCAAAAATGCCTTCCCACCCTATCACGTCCTTCGGCGCCCCGACCGGCGTCACCACCGGGCCGATCACCGGCTCGCGCAAGATCTATGTCCCGACCCCGCAGGATTCCTCGATCCGCGTGCCCTTCCGCGAGGTGTCGCTGAGCACCGAGGCCGAGCCTCCGGTGCGCCTCTACGACCCCTCCGGCCCCTATACCGAGACCGATGTCGCGATCGACCTCAATGCGGGCCTGCCGCAGGTGAGGCGCGCCTGGCTCGACCGGCGCGGCTTCGAGGCCATCGCGGGCCGGGCGGTGACGCCCGCCGATAACGGCCATGCGGCGCCGTCGCAGGCCGTACCCGCCTGTCCGGCCCAGCGCCCGGTCCTGAAGGCGCAGCCCGGCCGGATGGCGACGCAATACGAGTTCGCCAAGGCCGGCATCGTCACCCCCGAGATGATCTATGTCGCCCATCGCGAGAATCTCGGCCGCGCCGCGATGCGGGAAGACGCTCGCGAGCGCCTGGCCGATGGCGAGAGCTTCGGCGCCAGCCTCCCCGAATTCGTCACGCCGGAATTCGTGAGGAGTGAGATCGCGCGCGGGCGGGCGATCATCCCCGCCAACATCAACCATCCCGAGCTGGAGCCGATGGCGATCGGCCGCAACTTCCTGGTCAAGATCAACGCCAATATCGGCAACTCGGCCGTTACCTCGGGCGCGGCCGAGGAGGTCGAGAAGCTGGTCTGGGCGATCCGCTGGGGCGCCGACACGGTGATGGACCTCTCCACCGGCCGCAACATCCACGCCATCCGCTCCTGGATCCTGCGCAATGCGCCGGTGCCGATCGGGACCGTGCCGATCTACCAGGCGCTGGAGAAGGTCGGGGGCGATCCGGTCAAGCTCGACTGGGAGGTCTTCAAGGACACGCTGATCGAGCAGGCCGAACAGGGCGTCGACTACTTCACCATCCATGCCGGCGTACGCCTGGCTTACGTGCCGCTGACGGCGAACCGCGTCACGGGCATCGTCTCGCGCGGCGGCTCGATCATGGCGCGCTGGTGCCTGGCCCATCACAGAGAAAGCTTCCTCTACGAGCGCTTCGACGAGATCTGCGAGATCATGCGCGCCTATGACGTCTCGTTCTCGCTTGGCGATGGCTTGCGGCCGGGTTCGATCGCCGACGCCAATGACCGCGCCCAGTTCGCCGAGCTGGAAACGCTGGGCGAACTGACCAAGGTGGCCTGGGACAAGGGCTGCCAGGTGATGATCGAGGGCCCCGGCCATGTGCCGATGCACAAGATCAGGGAGAACATGGACAAGCAGCTGCGCGAATGCGGCGAGGCCCCCTTCTACACGCTGGGACCGCTGACCACCGACATCGCGCCGGGCTATGACCACATCACCTCGGGGATCGGCGCTGCGATGATCGGCTGGTATGGCTGCGCCATGCTCTGCTACGTCACGCCCAAGGAGCATCTCGGCCTGCCCGGCCGCGACGACGTCAAGACCGGCGTCGTCACCTATAAGATCGCCGCCCACGCCGCCGATCTCGCCAAGGGCCATCCGGCGGCCAAGATCCGGGACGATGCGCTGTCGCGGGCCCGCTTCGACTTCCGCTGGGAGGACCAGTTCAATCTGGGGCTCGATCCCGATACGGCGCGCGCCTATCACGACGAGACCCTGCCTAAGGACGCCCACAAGGTCGCGCATTTCTGCTCGATGTGCGGGCCGAAATTCTGCTCGATGAAGATCACGCAGGATCTGCGGGCCGAGGTCCAGGCGATGGACGACGCGCAGCGCGCCGCGCTCGACCGGGCGGCGGGCATGGCCGGCAAGGCGCGGGAATTCCGCGACCGCGGTGCCAGCCTCTATCTGCCGGCGGAGTAGCATCTGCGGGTCCGAAGTCGGCCCGCCGCACGGAAGGGGGCGCTCGCCGCCCCCTTCCGGAATGGCCGCGAATCCCGCACAATCGCGGGCGATGCGGCTCTCCCTTTTCAAGCGCAAGCCCGATCCCGAGCGGATCGAGGTCTCCTATGCCGGGGTGCTCTATCCCGTGCAGATCAAGCGGCGGGCGAGCGCGCGGCGGATGACGCTGCGCGTTTCGCAGGCCAGCGGCGAGATTACGCTGACCTTGCCGGAGCGGGCCGATTTCGCCGCGGGCCGGCTCTTCGCCGAGAACCATGGCGGCTGGATCGCGGCCCGCCTCGCCAAGCGGCCCCAGCTCACTCCCTTCGAGCCGGGCCGGACGATTCCGTTCCGCGGCACGCCGCACCGCATCGTCCACTGGAGCAAGGCGCGCGGACTGACCCGCGCCACCACCGACCAGGACGGCGCGCCGATCCTCGCGGTTGCCGGCGAGAGCGCCCATGTCCCTCGCCGGATCAAGGACTTCCTGCGCCGCGCCGCGCTCGAGGATCTGGAGGCGGCGGTCGCCCGCCATACGGCCGCGCTGGGCATCCCGGCTCGCAGGATCACGATCCGCGACACGACCAGCCGCTGGGGCTCCTGCTCCTCCCAAGGCCATCTCAGCTTCTCCTGGCGGCTGATCCTGGCGCCTCCGCTGGTGCTGGACTATCTCGCCGCCCACGAGGTCGCCCATCTCAAGGAGATGAACCATTCGCACCGCTTCTGGGCGCTGACCCACAAGCTCTGCCCGCGCACGGAGGAGGCGGAGGCCTGGCTCAAGCGCCACGGCGCGGGGCTGCATGCCTATGGGTAGCCTCGACAGACCTAGGCGCGAAGCCTAGAGGGGCTGCTCGATCTGTGGAGCGATCCTCGTCATCCCGGCGGAAGCGAAGCGACGCGGCTGGCGCCGCTTGTCCGAGATGACGCGGTGTTTCCGAGGCAAAACAGGCTACCCATGACACTCCGCCCCGACACGCTGGCGATGACCGCCGTTCTCGCCATGCTGACGGCGCTGGGCCCGCTTTCGACCGATTTCTACCTGCCCTCGCTGCCCGACATCGTCCGCGTCATGGAGACCGACGTGGCCGGGGCGCAGGCGACGCTCTCGACCTTCCTGTTCGGCTTCGCGGGCGGGCAGATTCTCTGGGGGCCGCTCTCCGACCGGCTAGGGCGCCGCCCGGTCCTGCTGACGGGGCTCGCCCTGTTCACGCTCGCGACCCTAGCCTGCGCGCTGGCGCCTTCGATCGAGGCGCTGACCGTGGCCCGCGCCGTCCAGGCGCTGGGGGCCTCCGGGCCGATCGTGCTGGGCCGCGCCATGGTGCGCGATCTCTATGAAGGGCCGCGCGCCGGCCGCGAACTCGCCCGGATGGGCATGATCATGGGGCTGGTGCCGGCGGTCGCGCCGGTGCTGGGCGGCGTGCTGCAGCAGGCCTTCGGCTGGCGCTCGACCTTTGTCGCCTCGCTCGCCTTCGCCGCGGTGCTGGCTGTCGTGGTCGGTCTCCTGTTGCCCGAAACCCTGAAGACCCGTTCGCGCGAGCCCTTGTCCCTGCTCGCCATCATCAAGGGCTTCGGCACGCTGCTGCAGAACCGCGCCTACCGGGTTTATGTCGGGCTGACGGCGCTGGCCTATGGCGGCCTCTTCGCCTTCATCTCGGGCTCGTCGTTCGTCCTGATCGGCATCCACGGCCTGACGCCGGCGCAATACGGCCTGTCCTTCGGCTTCGGCGTGCTCGGCTTCATCCTCGGCACCATCCTCGCGCAGAGGCTGGTCGGGCGCCGCGGCATGGATGGTGTCATCGCGCTCGGCGTCGCCTGCCTCGCGGCCGGCGGGCTCGCCATGCTGCTCTGCGTGCTGACCGGCTTCGCCGGCCCCTTCGGCGTCATCGTGCCGATGGCGCTCTATGCCTGCGGCGTCGGGTTGACCATGCCGCAGGCCCAGGCCTCGGCGATGATGCCCTTTCCGGACCGGGCTGGCGCCGCCTCTTCCTTCACCGGGCTCTGCCAGATGCTGTTCTCGGCCTGCGTCGGGCTGCTCGTCGGCCATGCGCTGAAGAGCGGCGCGCTGCCCCTGCCGCTGGTCATGTCGGCGATCGGTGTCGCCGCGCTGGTGCTGTTCAGGGCGAGCGCGGCCATCCGCGCGGCCAAGGCCTGAAGGCTCAGCCGCCGAACAGCCGCTCCAGGAAGTTCTTCTCCTGCGGCGGTGGCGGCACCCAGGCGCGGTCGCTGTCGGCGGTCTGGGTGTTGGCGGGCGGGCGCACCCCTGCGACGGGCGCGCCGCCGTCGAAGATCGAGCGCGGCGTGCCCTGCCAGAGGCCGCCGGGCAGGGGCGCGGCCTGCGCCCCGGCATGGGCCGCCTTCATGTACTTGCCCCAGATCTCGGCCGGCAGCCCGCTGCCGGCGACGCGCTTCATCGCGCTGTTGTCGTCATTGCCGAGCCACACCGCGGTGACGAGCCTTGCCGTGTAGCCGACGAACCAGGCGTCGCGGAAATCCTGCGTGGTGCCGGACTTGCCGCCGACCTCCCAGCCGGGGATGTTGGCCTTGGCGCCGGTGCCGCTGACCATCACCTCATGCAGCATGGCGTTCATCATCGACAGCGTCTGCGGCTGGATGACCGGGCCGAAGCTCGTCGCCGCGCGGGCATAGATCACCTTGCCGGCGGACGACTTCACCTCCCGGATGACATAGGGCAGCACGCTCTGGCCGCCATTGGCGAAGGTCGCATAGGCCGCCGTCAGCTCGACCGGGGTGACCTCCGAGGTGCCCAGCGCCAGCGAGAGATTGGGCTGCATCGCCGAATTGATGCCGAGGCGCTGGGCGGTCCGGATGACCTCGCGCGGCGTCACCTCGTTGATCAGCCGCGCGGCGATCGTGTTCAGCGAATGCGCCAGCGCGGTCTGGAGCGTGACCGGGCCGCGATAGCTGCGCGAATAGTTTTCCGGCTCCCAGCCCTTGAACGAGACCGGGCTGTCGTCGCGGATTGTGTCGGGCGTCAGGCCTTTCTCCAGCGCAGCGAGATAGACGAAGGGCTTGAAGGCCGAGCCCGGCTGGCGCTTCGCCGCCGTGGCGCGGTTGAACTGGCTCTTGGTGTAGTCGCGCCCGCCGATCAACGCACGGATGCCGCCATCGCTCGCCATCGAGACGACCGCGCCCTGGCTCACCCCCTGCTTGGCGCCCTGCGCCGCCAGCGCCTCGACCAGGATGGTCTCGGCCGAGGCCTGCAGCTTGGTATCGATCGTGGTCAGCACGGTGACGTCGCCCTCGACCGCGCCGATGAAGTCGTCGAGCACGTCCATGACATAGTCGGCGGCGTAGTTGACCGAGCCCGCGCCGATGCGCTCGGCGGCTTCCGCCGGGGCGACGAGCGCGGTCTTGGCGGCGTTTTGCGAGATCAGCCCTTGGTCGGCCATGGCGGCGATGACAAGCTGGGCGCGCTTCTCGGCCGCTTCCGGATTGCGGTTGGGCGCGAGGCGCGACGGCGCCTGGACGAGGCCGGCCAGCATCGCGGCCTCGGCGATCGTCACCGAACGCGCCGATTTGTTGAAATAGCGCTGCGCAGCCGCCTCGACGCCATAGGCGCCCGAGCCGAAATAGACGCGGTTGAGATAGAGCTCGAGGATCTGGTCTTTGCTGTAGGTCCGCTCCAGCCAGAGCGCCAGGATCGCCTCCTGGATCTTGCGCGCCGCGGTGCGCTCCTGGGTCAGGAACAGATTCTTGGCGAGCTGCTGCGTCAGCGTCGAGCCGCCCTGCACGCCACCGCTGCGGCGCAGATTGTTGACCAGCGCGCGCCCGAGGCCGATCGGGTCGATGCCGAAATGCTCGTAGAAGCGCCGGTCCTCGATCGCCACGAAAGCCTTGGGCAGATAGGGCGGCACCTCGCCGATGGTGATGGTGCGCCCGCCGGTCTCGCCGCGATTGGCCAGCAGCGAGCCGTCGGCGGCCAGGATCGCGATATTGGGCGGCCGCTTCGGGACGGTGAGCTGGTTGATCGGCGGCAGCTGCGCGGCGTGATAGGCGATCAGCCCTCCGAGCCCGATCGCGCACCAGAGGCCGAGCACCAGCGTCCAGTAGAACAGCCCGCCGAGGAAGGACCGTCCGCGCCGCCCGCGCCGGCGGCCTCCGCCGCCACCGCTGCGCTTGTCGCGACGCGGCGGCTGGCGTGCCTCGCTGCGGGGCGGGGCGCGATGGCCCCTGACAGGCCGGTCATCGTCGGAAAGGCGCATGTCGAAGTCGTCGCGGCTTCCGCCCCGCCCTGATTCGAAGGAGGGCTCGCGCCGCTCGGCCCGTTTCGTCCGGTCGTTCATCCTGCCCCGTCACGCCGAAGGCCGCCGGAGGTCACGGCCGGCCGGATCCTCACACAGGAGTTAAACATGGCGCTTTTAAGGGGTGGTTAAGCCTGCCGCCCCCCGCGCATAGCCTCCTTGTCGCGGTAACGTGAAGATGTTGCGCGAATGCAAGACCGGCCTGGCGGCCGCCCTGCCTTGCGGAGCCTGCGACATTCCGCCATCACCTCGGCAAAAATCGCAAGGGAAACGCCGGGACAACCTCATCCTGGCCGGGGACCCAAGGTCCTGCCGGCGAACTGCCTCAGAGAGAGACATCCATGCTCGCATCAGCCCAGCGCTTCCAGCCCTACGCCCTTGCACTTCTGCGGATATTCACCTCCCTCAGCTTCATCTCCCATGGCACGCAGAAGCTGCTCGCCTTCCCGGCTGCACCGTCCTGGGGCATGCCGGCCGCCTTCTCCCTGCCCTGGACCGCGGGCGTGCTGGAGATCGTCGGCGGCGCGCTGGTGCTGATCGGCTTCCTGACCCGTCCGGCCGCCTTCATCCTGTCGGGCCTGATGGCGGTGGCCTACTGGATGGCCCATGGCTCGAAGGGCTTCTATCCGATCCTGAACGGCGGCGAGGCGGCCATGCTGTTCTGCTTCATCTTCCTCTACATCTTCACCGCCGGCCCCGGCGCCTTCAGCGTCGACGGCGCGCGCCGCGGCTGATCGGGCCCTGCGAACAGAAAAGGCCCGCCTTCCGGAAGGAGGGCGGGCCTTTTGTCGTTCGGGAGGCCTCGCGACGCTCAGACGGCACCGGCGATCCAGCGCGAGAGGTCGCTCTTGGGCGCGGCGCCGACCTTCTGGGAGGTCAGCTTTCCGTCCTTGAACAGCATCAGGGTCGGGATGGAGCGGATGCCGAACTGGGCGGGGATCGCCTGGTTCTCGTCGACATTCATCTTCACGATCTTGACCTTGCCGTCCATTTCGCCGGCGATCTCCTCGAGCGCCGGGCCAATCATGCGGCAGGGGCCGCACCACTCGGCCCAGAAATCGACGACGACCGGCTCGCTCGACTTGAGGACGTCCGCCTCGAAGCTCGCATCGGTGACTTTGCTCGTGGCCATGGGCGTTTCGCCTTTCAAAGAGGGGTGGCGGGAGCGCCGCCTTCGTTGGGCAAGCTAGGAACGCGCCCCCTCGGGGTCAAGGCGCCGCCGCCGCAGGGGCAGCCCTGTCCACGGATCATGCCGCCGCCTCAGGAGCCGGCGGACACAAGACTCGCCCCGACATTGATGGCCAGCGCCAGGATGCTGGTGTTGAAGACGAAGGCCAGGATCGAGTGCACCAGAACGAGCCCGCGCGCAGCCCGCGTCGTCACGGCGACGTCCGAGGTCTGCGAGGTGCAGCCGATCGTGTAGGCGAAATACAGGAAATCGACATAGTCGGGGTCGCGCTCGCCCGGAAAATCGAGGCAGGGCCCGTCCTCGCCGGCATAGTAGGCGCCGGCATAGTGCAGCGTGAAGAAGGCGTGCAGCAGCGTCCAGGAGCACAGGATCGTGATGCCGCCGAGTGCCAGATGCAGCCCGCGCTCGCCCGGTGGCAGGCCGCCGATCCCTGCGAGCTGCAAGCCGATCGCCGCGATGCTGGCCGTCGCCGCCAGGCAGGCGATGACCAGAATGGCTGCCCCGCCCTCGTCCTGCCGCGCGGCGCGGGCGCGGATCTGGGGAACGGTCTCGTTCAGCAGCGTCGCCGCGAGCATGGCGAGATAGAGCACAGCGCCCGCATCCCAGGCGATCAGCAGCCTCGTGGTCCAGCTCCAACCCGAGGGCAGGGCCAGCGCGAGGCCGGCCATCGCCGCGAGGGCCAGGAACAGCCGCGGCCGAACGCGAAGGGCGCGCGGGACCAGTCTCATGCCGCGTCCATCCCCTTTGCGCCAAGCTGGGCGAGCAGCGCGTCGAGCACGGCGGCCTCGGGCTCCAGCCGCGTCAGCGTCGCCGTGTAGACCAGCAGCGCGCGCACCCGCCGGCCGGGATAGATTTGCCCGACCAGCGCCCGGTAGACCGCGAGCTGCGCCAATGTGGTCGGCGCGATGGCGGCGAGGTCGCGTGGCGGCCTCGCGGTCGTCTTGAAGTCGGCGATGATGACCTCCTCGGGCATGATGGCGAGCCGGTCGATCTGTCCCGAGACGGGTCGCCTCTCGCCCGCCCCCCAGGCGAGCAGGCCCGTGATCGGCACCTCGGCCAGAGAGCCCGGCCCGAACAGGGCGGCGAGCGCCGGATCGGCCAGCAGCGCCAGTGCGTCCTGGACGATCGCCTCGCGCCTCGGCTCCGGCAGCGCGGCGCCGCGCGAGATGGCGAGCGCCGCCGCCACCGCCTCGCGCCGCTCGGGCGCGATGTCCGGCAGCATCTGCAGCAGGAGATGGGCGAAGCGCCCGGCCGCAGCGGCCTCCGCCAGGAAGGGGCCGTCGACCGGTCGGTCGGGAGCATCGGCGGCAGTAAGCGCGCTGGAGGGCTTCAGCGGGGGCGCCGGCTCGGCCTCCCGCGGCGGCGGGCGCGACAGCCAGTCGGGTGCAGGCTCGGGCGTCGCAGGGCTCGCCGAGGCCTCCACGGCCACCGTGTGCGGCCGCGAGATCATGAACCGGCGGATCGCGCTCTCGCCCTCGCCGATCTCGACGAGCCCCGGTTCGGAGGCGGCGAGGCCTGCCTCGACCATGGCATACCAGCTCCCGGCCGGCGCCTCGCCCTTGGCCTGCGCGCCGCAGACGATCAGCCGGTTCTCCGCCCGTGTCATCGCGACATAGAGCAGGCGGTGATGCTCCTCGACCATCTGCTCGACGACGCGGGCCTTGGCCTGCGCCGTCGCCTGCGCATCCTCCGTGCTGGCCGGCGGCCAGATCGGCACCGCCGGCCGTCGCGGCGGCTCGACCGCCAGGATCTTCGGCAACCTCTTGGCGCCGGGCGGCGGGGCGAGATCGGCGAGGATCACGATCCCCGCCTCGAGCCCCTTGGCGCCATGAACCGTCATGACGCGGACCTCGCCGCGGCTGGAGGAGAGATCGCGCTTCACATCGGTGGCGGCGCCGCAGACATGGTCGAGGAAGCCGGCGAGCGAGGGGCCGTAGCGCCGCTCATGGTCGAGCGCCGCAGACAGGAAGGCGTCGAGCGCGTCTCCGGCCTCGGCCCCCAGACGCGCCAAGGCGAGATTGCGCCCGCCGCCCGGCCCGAGCAGCCCGGCGAAGAAGCGGAACGGTCCGCAGCGCCCCGCCTCCGCGGCGAGCTCGGCCAGCCGGGCCTCGACGGCCGCATAACGCGGCTCGCTCGCCGCCGCCTCGCGCAGCGCCGCCCGCAGCGAGCCGCTGCGCTCCGGTGCGAGGCGCAGGAGGTCGTCGTCGTCCAGCCCGATCAGCGGCGTCTTCAGCGCGGTGGCGAGCGTCAGGTCGTCTTCCGGCAGCAGCAGCGTGCGGCCGAGCACGACGAGGTCCTCGACCGCCGGATGGGTGGCGAGCGTCAGCCGGTCGCGGCCGGTGACGGGGACGCCGGCATCCTTCAGCGCCTTGACGATGGTCTCGAACAGCGCGCCGCGCTGGCGCAGCAGGATCATCACCTCGCCGGGCGAGAAGGGCCGGCCGAGATCGTCCACGCCCCGGCGCGTCCAGCCGGCGAGCGTCGCGGCGATGCGCTGGGCGAGCTTGGCCGTGCCGCTGCGCCGCTCGGGCGCGTCGACCGGGGTTGTCCAGGCATCGGGCGGCTCGCCGGAATCATTGGCGCAGAGCGGCCAGAGATCGACGCAGCCGGGATCGCTCCGGCGCACCGTGTCATGGATTTCCGGCCGCTCCGAGCCGTCGAAGACGAGGCCGCGCGCATGCTCCGGCAGGGCGAAGACGGCGTCGACCGCCTGCATGATGTCGGGCGCCGAGCGGAAGGAGGTGTTAAGGCTGATCGTCTCGAAGCGCTGCTCGGCTTCCCGGATGCGCTGGCCGAGCTGCCGGCGCTGCGTGTTGAAGGCGGCGGGTGCGGCACCCTGGAACCCATAGATCGACTGCTTCTCGTCCCCCACGACGAAGACGGTGCGGGGGCGCGGCCCTGCCTCGCGGCCCCCGGCGCTGAACTCGTCGGCGAGCTGGCGCAGGATCGCCCATTGCGCGTCGCTGGTGTCCTGCGCCTCGTCGAGCAGGATGTGGTCGATGCCGGCGTCGAGCTTGTAGAGCACCCAGGCCGCCTCGACCCGCGTCAGCAGCGAGCGCGTCCGGGCGATCAGGTCATCATAGTCGAGCAGCGAGCGCTCGCTCTTCTGGCGCTGGTAGGAGGCGAGCATCCGCGTCACCAGCAGCGCCAGCGCATGGCTGCGGTCGCGGATCGCGATCGCGTTGAGGCGATCGATGGCGCCGCAGAGTTCGGTCTCGAGGGTATCGAGCACGTCGCTCGCGGGCGGCTGGATGCGCGTCTTGTCGGAACGCCCGCGCACATCGGCATGGACGGTCTGCGCCTTGGTCAAAAGCCCCGAGCGGCAGAGTTCGACGGGGTCGTACCCCTGACCCTTCAGGGCGCGGCGCAGGATGTCGGCGGCGTCCTTCTGTGTCTTGGAGCCCCGCTCCAGGGTCGCGACCAGCCCCTCCATGCCCGCTGCCTGCGCCAGCCAGCCCTCGAAGCCGGTTCGCACCGTCTCCGCCGACAGATCCGGCGCGATGCCGAGCACGGCGGCGATGCCCTCGCGCATCTCGCCGGCATCGCGGGCCCGGCCCTCCGCGTCGTTGAACAGGCTTCGCTGGCGCAGCGCCTCCTGCATCATCGCATCGAACGTGTCCTGCGCCGCCTGTCGGGCGAGCAGGTCGAGCGCCTGCGCCTCTTCGCCGTCAGGGTCGGCCGCGACCGCCCGCAACAGCTCGCGCCGCGCCTCGCGCAGCATATCGGCCTGGGCGAGGTCGTCGGCGACCTCGAAGCGCGGCGGGACATTGGCTTCGAAGGGCGCCGATTGCAGCACCCGCGTGCAGAAGGCGTGGATCGTCTCGATCTTCAGCCCGCCCGGCGTCTCCAGCGCCTGCGCGAACAGGCGCCGCGCCGCGGCGAGGTTGTCGCGCGAGGGTGGCTTGCCGGTGAGATTGGTCAGCTCCTTGACCAGCTCCGCCTCCGGCAGCGTCGCCCAGGCGCTGAGTGCCGCGAAGACGCGGTTGGCCATATTGGCGGCGGCGGCCTTGGTATAGGTGATGCAGAGGAGGCGCCCGGGCGCGACGCCGTCGAGCAGCAGCCGCAGCACGCGGTTGACCAGCACATAGGTCTTGCCCGAACCGGCATTGGCCGAGACCCAGGCGCTGAGCCGCGGATCGGCCGCCAGCGTCTGGTTCTGCTGGGTGAGGGGTGGGACGATCCAGCCGGGCTTCATGCCCCGTCCCCCTCGTCGCCCTCGGAGGCGGCGGCCCATTCCTTGACCCGCGCGAGCTGGTCATAGGGCGAGGCGAACTTGATGTAATCCGGCGCGCGCCGCGAGACGAAGGCCTCGCGGCCGCTGCGCAGCGCCTCGACATGCGCCAGCAGGCGTTCGAGGTGGCGGCTCGCCACATCCGCCAGGCTGCCGTCGTCGAACGCCAGCGGCTTGTCCTTGGCCCAAGCCTTCGGGTCGTGATGCAGCTTCATGTAGAGCACGGCCTCGACCGGCGTAGGGCCGACCGCGCCCTCGAAGCCGGCCCGGGCCGCCAGCTCCGCCTCCAGGGTCAGCTGTGGCGCAAACCCCTTCTCGACCTGCGCCTGGCTCGGCGGGGCGCCGGTCTTGAAGTCGATGATGCGCAAGGTCGGCGTCCGCGTGATCTCGACCCGGTCCGCCTTGCCGCTGAGCCATAGCGTCTGCCCGTCGGCAAGCGGGAAGCGCGATCCCGTGTAGACCTCGACGGCCACGCGGGCGAGCGCGCTGCGCCGCCGCTGCTCCCAGTCGATGAAATGCCCGGCCGTCAGCAGGAAGCGCGGCCACCAGAAGGCTCGCACCTCCGGCGCATCCGCGAAGCGCCGGAACGCCTCTTCGCCGATCGCGATCAGCCGGCCATGGGCATCCGCCGGCAATTGCTCCGGATAGGTCGCGGCGAAGGTCTCGACGATCTCGTGCAGCAGGCTGCCGCGATCCTGCGCGCTCGGATCCTCGACCAGCCCGGGCAGCGCGTCGAGCTTGAGGATCTTGCGGGCATGGATTTGGTAGGGATCGCGATAGAGCGTCTCGACATCGGTGACGCTGAGCGAGAGCGGCTGCAGCGCGCGCGGCGGCTTCGGCGCCGGCCGGCCGACCGGGCGCACCGGTGCCGGGGCCGAGAGCCGCCCCGCCAGCGCCGTCAGCCGCTTCCCTTGTGCCAGCGCCTCACCCCAGACGGGCGCTGGCGTCACCGCCTGAAGCCGCTGCCAGAAGCGCGAGGCGATCGTCTCGGACTCGCCGGCCTTGCGCGCCCGCGTCAGCGTCACGCAAGGCGCCGCCAGCGCCATGGAAAAGTCATGCGCGGTCTGGCCGATGCGGCGCTCCGGCGGCGACAGGCCAAGCTCCGCCCGCATCGGCCGGTTGATGAAGGCGTCGGTCGTGGTCTGCGGCGGCCAGACGGTTTCGTTCAGCCCGCCGAGAACGACATGGTCGGCCTCGAGCAGGCGCGCTTCGAGCAGGCCCCAGATCCGCACGCGCGGATGACCGCCGCCGCTGCGCTTGACCACGCGCTCGGCCAGCAGCCCGTCGAGGATCGCGACGACATCGGCGGGCCGGCCGCCCTCGGGCATGTCGGACTGCGCGGCGGCGAGATCGTCGAAGAGCCCGGCCAGCGCCTCGCCATCGGCATCGCGGAAGGCGCAGGCCTGCCCGTCCTCGTCCCGGCTGACGGCCTCGACCGTGGCGCGGGCCGCGGCCGTCATCACCGCCAGCGACGGCGCCTGCAGGAACAGCGCCTCCAGCAGCGGCGAGAAGGCGGTGCCGAGCGCCGCCAGCACCGTCGCCGCCGCCGCGGCATCCGCGTCGCTCAGGCGCTTGCGCGGGCCCGGCGCATGGCGGACTTCGCGCAATTCGCTCCAGCGTCCGAGCTGTTCGTTGAGCCCGGCCAGCCCTCGGCCGACGCTCTCGCCGCGCCACAGCCCGATCTCCAGCGCCGAGGCCCCGCGCACCGTCTCCTCGCGCGAAAGCCCGAGCCGGCAGAGCGGGTGGGCGAGCAGCGGCACGAGACTTCCCGGCGTCATCTGTGCCAGAGCCGCGTCCAGCACGAGCCGCAGCAGCGAGCCCGCCGGCCAGCGCGCCAGCGGCAGGCCTGCCGAATCGTCGACCGCGATGTCCCAGCGCCGGAGCTCGACCGTGACCCGTTCGGCGAGGCCGCGATCGGGCGTGATCAGCGCCGCCTGCCGGCCGGGCGTCTCCAGCGTCTCGCGCAGCGCGACCGCCACCGCCAGCGCCTCCTCGCGCTCGTCGGCCGCCTCGACGAGGCGCAGGTCGCGGAAGGCCAGCTCCGCTTCAGCCGTCGGAAGGCGCTCGCGCAAATCGGCCCAGCTCTGCGTCACGGAGGCCGGCAGCATCGCCTCGCGCAGCAGCCGCGAGCGCGCGCCATGCGCGGCATCGGGTTCGGCCAGTGCGCGCACATCGGCCCGCACCGCCTGCAGCGTGTCGAGCAGATGGTGCAGCGCCGCCTGCGGATGCGAGGGCGCGGGCTCCTCGGCGATCGCCCGCCAGGCCTCATCGGGTAGTTCGAGGTCGAGCCCCGGCAGCACCACCGCGCCGTTGGGCAGCCTTGCGATCGCCGCGAGCAGCCGCGCTGTGGCCGGGACCGTGCCGGTCGAGCCGGCCGCGATGATCGGCCCCGTCACCGCGCCCGACAGCAGCCGCTCGCGCTCGGCGGCCAGCATGCGGTTGCGGAAGGTGGCGGGGTCGCAGGCGCCACGCTCGCTCAGGATGGTCGGCCAGGCGCCGCCCAGGATCGAGAGGAACTCGGCGTTGAGCTGCCAGACCTTGTCGAAACGGGCCGCGTCGAGCCGCCCGAGCCGTTCGACGGCGACATCCTCCGTCTGCATCTGGTCGAGCAGCGCGGCGAGGTCGCCGGCGAGCCCATAAGCCTCGGCCAGCGTCGCCGGCACCAGCGAGGGCTCTGCGGGATCGAGCCGCAGATGGCTGCGATTGGCGCTGCGTCCCCAGGCGTCGACGAGCCGGGTCAGGATCATCCGCCGCGCCAGCAGGTCGATGGGCGCGATACGGTCATCGGCCAGCGCGCCGGCGCCGATCAGCGCCGTCTCGGCTTCGTCGACATCGCCCAGCGGCAGGATGCGCGGCAGCAGCAGCGGCGCGCCGCCGAGCTTGTCGGAGAGGCAGGCGGCGAAGGCCCGCGCCGCCCGCCGCGTCGGCAGATAGAGCGTCACGCGCGCCAGCGCGGCGGGGTCCTCAGGGTCATGGACGCGCCCGAAGCGACCCTCCAGCATCGCCTGGGCCAGCACCTCGAGAAAGGGCGCGCCGGCGGGTATCGTGAACAGGTTGAGGTCAGCCATCGGCTCGCGCGGGCGCGGTCTGCGCCGCCGCGAAGGCGGCCTCCGCCGGCGCGATCGCCTCGGGCGTGCCGACATGCAGCCATTGCCCGGCGAGCACGAGCCCGTGCAGCCGGCCCGCCGCGATGGCGCGGTCGAACAGCAGGTTCAGCGAGAACGGTCCCTCGGGGGTGTCCGCGAAGAGGTCAGGCTTCATGATGGCGACACCGGCATAGACGAAGGGTGCGCTCTCGGCGCTGCCGCGCCGTGTCAGCAGCCCGTCCGCAGCCTTGAAGAAATCGCCGCGCCCGTCGAAGCCGACGCTGCCCTCGCGCTGGGCCAGCAGCAGCAGCATATCCATCCGCGCGGCATCCCAGCCCCGTGCCATGGCCTGCATCGCCGAACCACGGCTCTCGCTCCAGAGCGAATCCGAATTCACATGGAAGAAGGGTTCGCTTCCGAGCAGGGGCAGCGCCTTCTTCACCCCGCCGCCGGTCTCCAGCAGCAGCCCCCGCTCGTCGGAGATGGTGATGCGCGGCGCGCTGCGGCCGGCCAGATGCGCCTCGATCCGTTCGGCGAGATGATGGACGTTGACCACCGCCTCCTCGACGCCGGCTTCAGCCAGCCGATCGAGCGCATGGTCCAGCATCGGCTTGCCGCCGATGCTGACGAGCGGTTTCGGCAGCGTGTCGGTGATCGGCCGCATCCGCTTGCCGAGCCCCGCCGCCAGCACCATGGCGCGGCGGATCGGTTGGGAATAGGCCTGCGTCACGCGAATCTCCTCCATCGCGCAAACCTATCAGACATTCGCGGCGGTCGTCCCGGGCGACCGGAGGGAGACCCGGGACCCATTCCGGAACGGTTCAGGCATGGATCCCGGATCGGCGCGGCTGCGCCGCTAGTCCGCGATGACGGCAAAGGGAGTGGGCAGCGCGGGCGAAACCTCACCCCACCTCGAACAGCTTCGGCAGATGCGCCTGGTACCAGTCCTTGAGCTCCGCCAGCGCCGGATGTTCGAGGTTGCGGCGCAGATAGGCCTCGATGCGCGGCAGGTGCTTGAGATAGGCCGGCTTGCCATCGCGCTTGTCGAGCCTCGCGAAGATGCCGGCGATCTTGGTGTTGCGCTGCGTGCCGAGGATCGCATAAGCGCGGGCGAAGCCGGCGAGGTCGAAATCGGGCTCGTCGGCGCGGCGCGCCTGGCCGTAAGCGGCGAGCAGCCGCAATTCCAGCGCCGCCGGCACGTCGATGCGCGCATCCTGCGCGAGCGAGGCGAGATCATAGGCCGGATGGCCGAGGACCGCGTCCTGGAAGTCGATCAGCCCGAGCTTGGCATGGCCTTCCCGGGCCGGCAGCCAGATCAGGTTGGGCGAGTGGAAATCCCGCAACGTCCAGGTACCGGGTGCCTCCAGGATCTCGTCGAAGAGCCGGTTCCAGATCCGCGAGAACTCGGCCTGCGTCACCGCGGGCAGGGTCACGCCCGCGATATGAGGCGCGTACCATTCCAGGATCAGCTCGGTCTCGATGGCGAGCGCGGCGCGGTCATAGTCGGGCAGGACATGGTCGCGCCCTTCGGCCACCGGCAGGATCGTCGGCAGGGTGTGGCGATGCAGATCCGCCAGCAGCCGCGCCGCCGCCTCGTAGCGCTCGGCGATCGGGCCGTCGCCGTCGATCACGCCCTCGTGGCCGAGATCCTCGATCAGCAAAAGCCCGGTTTCGAGATCCTGCGCATAGATCTCCGGCGCCGAATAGCCGAGCGAATGCAGCCCGCGATCCATCGCGACGAAGGCGTCGACGTTTTCCGCGAGATGGGCGATCGCACTGTAGGGCTTGCCGAGCCGGATCGCCGGCCCGTCCGGGCGCGGCGGCGAGATCATCAGCACGGCGCTGTCGCCGTCGGGCCGCGTCAGGCGCTCATAGGCGCGGCTCGAGGCGTCGCCCTGCATGAAGTCGCGGCGGGCATCGTCCCAGCCGGCCTCGTCGATGAGCCGGCGCGAGGCGATCGCGATCGAAAGACGCTGCCGCCAGAGCACGCCGCCGGAGAGATCCGCGATGCGCCCCGTCTCGGGATGGTCCGGGTCGACGTCGAGCACGATGTCGAGGCGCCGCCCGCCCGGCAGGCGCGTGCCCGCCCGGTCCGGCCATTCGACGAGCAGGACCACCCGGTCGAGATCCTCGGTCAGTCCGATGTCGTCCAGCTCTTCGGGCGAGCGCACGCGGTAGAGATCGGCGTGGAGCACGCTCCCGCGCGGCGTCTCGTAGCTCTGGACGAGGGTGAAGGTCGGGCTCGGCGCCTCCAGACGGGGATCGTCGGCGAGTTCGCGCAGGATGGCCCGCGCCAGCAGCGACTTGCCCGCCCCGAGCTGACCGGAGAGCGCGACGATGTCGCCGGGCTTCAGGATCGCCGCCAGATCGGCGGCCAGCCGCAGCGTCGCGGCCTCGTCGGCCAGCACCAGACGGTGCGGGCCGGATTTGCGCGCCTCGTCCGTCATTCCGCGGCGTCCGAGAGCGGCACGCCCGCGGAGGGGAAGACCGCGGTGACGCGCGTGCCGCGGCCCGGCGCCGAATCGAGTTCGACCCGTCCGCCATGCAGCTCGACGATGGAGCGCACGATCGAGAGACCCAGGCCCACGCCGCGATGGCTGGAGCCGAGCGAGTGGCTCTCGAAACGGTCGAAGACCTTCTCCTTCACCTCGGCCGGAATGCCGCGGCCCTGGTCGGCGACGGTGATGCGGACATGGCCCTCGCTGCGCGCTGCGCTGACGGTGATCGTCTGGCCCGGCGAGGAGAAGCCGATCGCGTTGGAGATCAGGTTGAACAGCACCTGGCGCAGCCGCTTGCCGTCCGCCCGCAGCGGGCCGGCCTCCGGCGCGATCTCGACCTTGAGTTCGAGCTTGCTGTCGGTGAGGCGGTCATGCAGCCCCGCCGCCGCCTGGGCGATGGTGTCGGCGACGTCGACCTCCTCGAGATCGAGCTGCAGCGCGCCGTTGTCGATCGTGGCGAGGTCGAGAATGTCGTTGATGATGGCGAGCAGCGCGCCGGAAGAGCGCACGATATGCGAGGTGTAGTCGCGCTGCTTCTCGTTCAGCGCGCCGACGGCCTCGGTGCCGAGCAGTTGCGCGAAGCCGATGATGTTGGTCAGCGGCGAGCGCAGCTCGTAGGAGACGTGGTGGACGAAATCCTCGCGCAGCCGCGAGACCTTCTCCAGCGCCTCGTTCTTCTCGGTCAGCGCGCGCTCGACATTCACGCTGGCGGTGACGTCGGCGAAGGTGATCAGCGTCGCGCCGTCGGGCAGCGGAGCGGCCGCGCAGTCCAGCACCGTGCCGTCGCGCCGCTGCATCCGGCAGACATAGTCCTCGCGCGCGTCGCGCACGCCGGTGACGGCGCTCTGCAACTCGCCCCAGATCTCGTCCTGCGGGAAGAGCGGCTGGCAGAGCCGCACCACCTCGTCGATATGCGGCGCCGCGGCGGCAAGGTCCGCCTTGATCCGCCAGGCCTGGGCGAAAGCCGGGTTCGAGAGCTTGAGGCGCCCGTCCGAGCCGAACACGGCGACGCCCTCGCGCAGCGAATCCAGCGTCTCGCGCTGCGTCCGCGACAGCGCGTTGAAGCGCGATTCGAGGGTGAAGCGCTCGGTCACGTCGTCGAGCAGATAGGTGACGCCGCCCTGCGGGTTCGGGCTCGCCACGACATGGATGGTGCGCCCGTCGGGCAGGTACCACCAGTCCTCGTTCGCGCGGGTCGCGGTATAGGCGGCCTGGACGCCCGCCTTCCAGCTGCGATAGTCGCCGAGCTCGGGCAGGCGGCGCTCGGCGCGGAGCCGGTCGAGGATCTCGCCGTCGCTGGGGTGGCCGTCGAGGAAGGCGGGATCGAGCGACCAGAGCGCGTCGAAGCCGGAATTTCGGTAGACCAGCCGCTGCGAGGCGTCGAACACCGCGACCGCGGTCTTCAGCCGGTCGAGGGTGCGCACATGCGCGTCCATCTGGCGCTGGAGATCGGTGCGGACGGCTTCCAGCTCGCTCATGTCGGTGGCGATGCCGGCAAAGCCGGTCGGCGTCGGCAGTTCGAGAATGTCGAGCGTGCGCCGCTGCCCGGCGATGACGGCCGGCGCGCGGGCGGAGAAGACCTGGCCCTCGCGCCGGGCCTTGGCGGCGGCCTCGCGCTCCGTCCGGTCGAGCAGTTCGATGCCGCCCTTCACCGCCGCGCCGTCATCCGCGACCTCGACGGCGCGCGCATAGGCGGCGTTGCACCAGCTCAGCCGCCCGTCCGGCGTCCGTGTCCAGGCCGGCTGCGGCAGCCCGTCCAGCAGGCCGGCCAGAGCCTCGTGCTCGGTGTTCAGCCGGTCGAGTTCGCCCTGCAGCGCCATCACCCGCGCCCGCTCGCCGGTGACCTCGCGGAAGCGGATCACGGCGCGCCCGGCGACGGGCCGGCCCTCGACATCGATGAAGGGCCCCGCCTTGCTTCGCAGCGTCATGCCGAAGGACTCGCCGCGCTCCTTCAGCGCGTCGGTGGCGAGTTCGAGTCGCTTGGCGTCGGCCGGCGGCGCCCAGGCGCCATAAGCGAGGGCGAGCGTCGCACCCGGCGCGCCGAGAAAGCCGCTGTCGCCTTCGAAGACGGGGTCGGCCTGCCGTCCGGTCCAGCTGACCACGACCTGGGGATCGGTGGCGAGCAGGGCGGTCAGCCGGTCGTGCTGGCCGCGCGTGGCCTCGAGTTCGCCGGCCAGCGCCGCCTCGCGCCGGTGCCAGCGCCCGCGCTCGCGGACATAGACCAGCGAGGTGGTGGCGGCGAAGACGGCGAGGCCCGCAAGCACGATCGAGAGCGCGCCGGTGCTGAACAGATCCGGGCGCAACGGCCCCAGCCAGGCGCCCTGGGCGAGCGCGGCGGAGGGAGCCTGACTGGCGGCGAGACCCGGCAGAAGCGCATGGCTGCGCCAGTGCCGGCGGCTTCGTTCCTGTCGGCTCGACCTGGTCATTCCGCGTCCGTCTGCTCCGGGGGCGGCGCCGGCCGCCCCATCCTGATATCCGTCCGGCCGGGCGCCGAACGGCGGCCCGCCGCCCCCCGGCCCGCTTTTGCCGGACCCCTGACGCACGCCTGCCACCACACCGATCACTGCGTGTCGACCCGCCCCCGCGCCACGCGCCGGAGGCCGAATCAGCCCCACTCTAATCACCGGTGGAGTCCGGCAGGAAGTGCTTAATGAGCGGTAAATCGGGCGGATTTGCCGGGCCGGCGGCAGGAAACGAAGCCGACCCAAGACCTAGCGGCTTGCTCCGGCTCGGGGCCCATTAGTAGCGTCTTCAGACTGAGCGACGTCGCCCTCGGCAAATGAAAAAGGCCCGGCGCGAGCGCCGGGCCTCCTGCCGTCCGGGCTGTGCCGGATGTCAGTAGCGATACAGCTCGGGCTTGAACGGCCCGGTCTGCGGCACGCCGATATATTTGGCCTGCTGGTCGTTCAGCACGGTCAGCTTCGCGCCGACCTTGGCGAGGTGCAGCGCCGCGACCTTCTCGTCCAGGTGCTTCGGCAGCGTGTAGACCTTGTTCTCGTACTTGGCGTGATGGTTCCAGAGCTCGACCTGGGCCAGCGTCTGGTTCGAGAACGAGCAGGACATCACGAAGGACGGGTGACCCGTGGCGTTGCCGAGGTTCACCAGGCGGCCTTCCGAGAGCAGGATGATGCGCTTGCCATCGGGGAACTCGATCTCGTCCACCTGCGGCTTGACGTTGTCCCACTTGAAGTTCTTCAGCCCGGCGACCTGGATCTCCGAGTCGAAGTGGCCGATGTTGCAGACGATGGCGCGGTGCTTCATCGCGCGCATATGGTCGACGGTGATGACGTCGAGATTGCCGGTCGCGGTCACGAAGATGTCGGCGCGCGGGGCGGCGTCATCCATCGTCACGACCTCGTAGCCCTCCATCGCCGCCTGCAGCGCGCAGATCGGGTCGATCTCGGTGACCATGACGCGGCAGCCGGCCTGGCGCAGCGAGGCGGCCGAGCCCTTGCCGACGTCGCCATAGCCGGCGACGACCGCGACCTTGCCGGACATCATCACGTCCGTGCCGCGGCGGATGGCGTCGACCAGCGACTCGCGGCAGCCATAGAGGTTGTCGAACTTCGACTTGGTGACCGAGTCGTTGACGTTGATCGCCGGGAAGGGCAGGCGGTTCGCCTTGGCGAGCTCGTAGAGGCGGTGGACGCCGGTGGTGGTCTCCTCCGAGACGCCCTTGATCGCGTCGCGGGTCTTGGTGAACCAGCCCGGATTGGCCTTGAGCTGGCGCTTGATCAGCGCGAAGAAGATCGTTTCTTCCTCATTGCCCGGCTTGTCGAGGAATTCGGTCTTGCCGGCCTCGGCCTCGGCGCCGAGGATGATCAGCATGGTCAGGTCGCCGCCGTCGTCGAGGATCATGTTCGGCGTGCCGCCGTCACCCCAGGTCGCGGTCTTGAGCACGTACTCCCAGTACTCCTCCAGCGTCTCGCCCTTGATGGCGAAGACGGGCGTGCCGCTCGCGGCGATCGCGGCGGCGGCGTGGTCCTGGGTCGAGAAGATGTTGCAGGACGACCAGCGCACATCGGCGCCGAGTTCCTTCAGCGTCTCGATCAGCACGGCGGTCTGGATGGTCATGTGCAGGCAGCCGGCGATGCGCGCGCCCTTGAGCGGGAACTTGCCCTTGTGCTCCTCGCGGATCGCCATCAGGCCCGGCATCTCGTCCTGGGCCATGTTGATTTCCTTGCGGCCGTAATCCGCGAGGCTGATGTCCTTGACGATGTAATCGGTTGTCGACACGGGGCGTGCTCCAGCTGGTCTTCGAATGATGGGCGGGTCCATAGCAGCGCCCACGCCCAAAGGCAATCAAAGATATAAAGATGTCTTTATGTGATCGGTCGAAAGGGAGCGGTCTGTCGATTTTGTGACGTAAGGTCACTTATCGGGGCCGGAATGGGCCTCGGTTGAGCGCTCATGAAGGGATCGATGCGAGAGGGGAGGCGGCGGCGCCCGCAGCGGCTGAGCAGAGCGGGCCTATTCGCCCTCGCCGAACCTGTCGGCGACCAGAGCCTCCAGCGCCTTCAGCGCTTCGCTCGCCTGCGGACCCTTCGCCACCACCGTGATCGTCGAGCCGATGCCGGCGCCGAGCGTCAGGATGCCCATGATCGAGGTCGCGCCGACCGTCTCGCCGCAGCGGGTGACGGTGATGTCGGCGTCGAAGGACGAGGCGCATTGCACGAATTTCGCCGTGGCGCGGGCGTGCAGCCCCTTCTTGTTGACGATCTGAAACTCGCCATAGACGGCGCCTGCGGGAATTTCGACCTCAGGGCAATCGCAGTCGTCGATCTCCTGCCTGTCGTCCACGGCAGCGTTTCCTTACTTCCCCGCCAGGACCCGGCTGGCGACGGTGATGTATTTGCGGCCGGCATCCTGCGCGCAGGTGACCGCCTCGTCGAGGCTCTTTTCCTCGCGCACGCTGGCGAGCTTGATCAGCATCGGCAGGTTGATACCGGCGACCACGTCGATCCGGCCCGGCTCCATCACCGAGATGGCGAGGTTGGAGGGCGTGCCGCCGAACATGTCGGTCAGGACGATCACGCCCTTGCCGGTCTCGACCTCTTCGACCGCCGCGATGATGTCGCGGCGACGGCCTTCCATGTCGTCATCGGGGGCGATGGCGATGGTGGCGAGATGCTGTTGGGGGCCGACGACGTGTTCGAGCGCGGCACGGAACTCCGTGGCCAGATGCCCATGCGTCACGAGGACCAGTCCGATCATTCACTATGGCACCGGAGAGCGCTTTCGGCGCCCGGACAAGGTGGCGGTTTATGCGGCAGGTGCGAAGGATAGGCAAGCGGCCCGCTTCGAACTCGACAAATTTTCGAGATCAGCCTTCGGTGAAGAGCCGCAGCGCCGCCAGCACCAGCCGCTCGTCGCCGGCCCGCCCCGCGACGGTCAGCCGCGGCAGGTCGATGCCCTCGATCCGCTCGACCAGATCCTCGGGTTCCGGCATGCGCACCGGCTCTTCGCCCCTGAGGTCGACGATCAGCCGCACCACCACGGCCGGCTGGTGCGGCTCCGGCGTCAGCCCGAGCCCGCGACGTTCGATCAGCCCCTCCAGCGGCGCCACCGGCCGCGCCAGCAGCCGTCCGCCCCTGGCGCCCAGCGCGGTCCGGTCGTCGGCGACCAGCCGGGCGAAGCGGCCCTGGCTTCCCGCCAGCGCGATCAGCGCCAGCGCGAGGCTGGACTTGCCGGCGCCCGAGGCGCCCCGGATCAGCACGCCGAGTTCGCCCAGCACCACCGTCGTGGCATGGATGGTCTGGCCCGTCACGGTCGCCTCATGCGCTCTGCGGCAGCGCCGGCAGGCAGACGATGAAGCGCGCCCCCAGCCGCGGCCGCTCTCCATCGGGGCCGGCCGGGCCGAGCCGGTTCTCGGCGCGGATCGTGCCGCGATGCGCCTCGACGATCTGGCGCGAGATCGACAGGCCGAGCCCCGAATTCTGGCCGAAGCCCTCATTCGGGCGGTCGGTGTAGAAGCGCTCGAAGATGCGCTCCAGCGCATGCGGCTCGATGCCTGGCCCCTCATCCTCCACCGTGACCAGCACCTCGTCGCCGGAGCGCGACAGCAGCACGCGCACCGGCTTGTCCGGCGGCGAGAAGGAGCGGGCATTGTCGATCAGGTTGACGAGCACCTGGCCCAGCCGGGAATCGTGGCCGAGCACGATGAAGCCGTCGCGCCCGCCGGGCCGCTGGCCGCGCCGCTCGGTGACGAGCTCGATCTTCGCGCGGCCCTCGCGGCGCATCTCGTTCTGCACCGAGACCACCGCCTCCAGGACCTGGGCGAGATCGACCGGTCCGGCATCGTTGCGGGCGAGCTCGGCATCGAGGCGCGAGGCGTCGGAGATGTCGGAGATCAGCCGGTCGAGCCGGCGGACATCGTGCTGGATGACCTCGAGCAGCCGCCCGCGCGACTCGTCCGATTTCGCCCGCGGCAAGGTCTCGACCGCGCTGCGCAGCGAGGTCAGGGGATTTTTCAGCTCATGCGCGACATCGGCCGCAAAACTCTCGATCGCCTCGATGCGGCTGTAGAGCGCCTTGGTCATGTCCCGCAGCGAGCCGGAGAGATGGCCGATCTCGTCATGCCGGTTGCCGAAATCCGGGATCTGCTCGCGCGACTTCACCCCGCGCCGGACACGCTGCGCCGCATCGGCCAACTTGCGGATCGGCTCGGCGATGGTGCCCGCCAGCAGCACGGACAACAGGATCATCACCGCCGCCGAAACGGCGAAGACCTGGAAGATGCCGTAGCGCTCCGAGATGATGACCGCGTCGATGTCGCCGCCCTGCGTCGAGAGCAGCAGCGCGCCCTTCACCGCCCGGAAGCGCTGCACCGGCACCGCCACCGAGACAATCGTCTGCCCCCGCGCGTTGACGCGGACCACGCTGGCCGGCGTCCCGCTCAGCGCCCGCGCCACCTCCGGATAGGATTTGCCGTTGGCGTTCTCGAAATCGTCGTAGGCGGGCACGTCGGCTCGGCCGAGCCGGTTGCGGAACAGGTTCCAGGTCCGCTCCAGCAGCGGCGCCTCGTCGGGCTCGCCGACGCGCGGCAGGTCGAGCCGCAGCACGTCGCCGCGCGAGTAGAGGCTGCGGGAATCCAGCGTCAGCAGCCCGTCCCGGTCGTAGATGCGGGCGCGCGTCTTGGTCGGCGTCACCAGGCGGCGCAGCAGCGGCGCGACCTTCTCGGGATTGATCGAGAAGTCGAGCGGATCCTCGGCGATGCCCGCGCTCTCCCCGGCCTGGAGCTGCAGCAGCTTGTCGGGATCGATGTTGATCGCGTCGGTTTCGACCGTCGCCGAGGCGGCTATCGCGCCGGCGATGATCTCGCCCTGCGTGAGCAGGCTCTGCACGCGGGATTCGATCAGCCCTTCGCGGAACTGGTTGAGATAGAGAAAGCCGACGAGGAGTGCGCAGAGCCCTCCGAGATTGAGCACGACGATGCGGCGCGTCAGGCTGGATGCCGCACCCGAGGAGATCGCGCGCAGGCCGCGCCGCAGGAATCCGCGCAGCCGGGTCCTCAGCGTGGCCTTGGCCACGCTTTGGCCGGTTTCAGCCCTGCGTTCCTGCTCGATCGTCGCCATCGTCTCCGCCGTGCGTCCCGGCCGGCGGCGGCGTCATGCGCCTGCCGCCCCAGCCCGCCCGGATGGGCCGGACGCTCAGCTTTCCTTGAACCGGTAGCCGACGCCGTACAAGGTCTCGATCATGTCGAAATCGGCATCGACCTGGTTGAACTTCTTGCGCAGCCGCTTGATGTGGCTGTCGATGGTGCGGTCATCGACATAGACCTCGTCGTCATAGGCGGCGTCCATCAGGGCGTTGCGGCTCTTCACCACCCCCGGCCGCTGCGCCAGCGACTGCAGGATCAGGAACTCGGTCACGGTCAGCGTCACCGGCTCGCCCTTCCAGGTGCAGGTGTGGCGCTCGGGGTCCATCCGCAGCAGGCCACGTTCCAGCGCCTTGGCATCCTCGTTGCGGGGCGTCGCGGCGGGATCCTTGGCGCCGGCGCGACGCAGGATCGCCTTCACCCGCTCGACCAGCAGGCGCTGCGAGAACGGCTTCCGGATGAAGTCGTCGGCGCCCATCTTGAGCCCGAACAGCTCGTCGATCTCCTCGTCCTTCGAGGTCAGGAAGATCACCGGCAGGTCGGACTTCTGGCGCAGGCGGCGCAGCAGCTCCATCCCGTCCATGCGCGGCATCTTGATGTCGAAGATGGCGAGGTCGGGCGGGTTCTGCTTCAGCCCGTCGAGCGCCGAGGCGCCGTCGGTATAGGTCATGATGCGGTAGCCCTCGGCTTCGAGCGCAATGGACACCGAGGTCAGGATGTTGCGGTCGTCGTCGACCAGCGCAATGGTTGGCATAAGTCGTTTGTCTCTTTTGGCCGTGTTGCAATGACGCAGGGTCCACTCTCGCGAGAGAAGGGCCAAACCGTGGCCGCAATCTAGCGGTCGCATGGCGGCTTGCCTATGACCCCGATACGGAAAGTCCCGAAATGTCCGCAGGTTCCATCGCAGCGTCCGCCGATTTCACCGAGGAGCCTGGGCAGCCCACCCCGCGTAAGGACCCGATCCGCCCGACCGACGACGAGGCCCGCGCCCTCGGCCGGCAGCTCCTGCGCGGCGCCCGCTCCGGGGCGCTGGCGACGCTGGGACGCGACGGTCACCCCTCGTCGAGCCTCGTCAGTCTGGCGACCGACGGCGACGGCACCCCTCTGATCCTGGTCTCGGCCCTGTCCGCCCACACGGCCCATCTGGAGACCGACCCGCGCTGTTCGCTGCTGCTGGCGCCGGGCGGCAAGGGAGATCCGCTCGCCCATGCCCGGATCACGTTGAAGCTTAGGGCGAGGAAGGTGGCGCGCGAGGGCGCGGAAGGCGAGCGCGTCCGGCGGCGCTTCCTCGCCCGCCAGCCCAAGGCGGCGCTCTATGTCGATTTCGGCGATTTCTCCTTCTTTGCCCTCGACCTCCAGGGCGCGAGCCTGAACGGCGGTTTTGGACGGGCCTATGAACTCGTGCCGGCTGACCTGCTCAGCGATGCCAAAGCCTCGAGCGCCATCGCCGCGATGGAGGAGGGCGCGGTCGAACACATGAACGCCGACCATGCCGACGCGATCCGCGCCTACGCCACCGGACTGCTGAAGGCCGAGGACGGCGAGTGGCGTCTCACCGGGCTCGATCCGGACGGGGCCGATCTCGCCCGCGGCGATGCCGTCCTGCGCCTGCCCTTCCCGGCGCCCGTCAGCGATGCCGCCGCGATGCGGAGGACCTTGGTCGAGCTCGCGGCTGCGGCCCGCGCCGCGGCCTAGCGCCCTGATTTACCACGTCGATTCGATTCAATCGATTTAGATGAGAATGTTTCCGGCGGGGGCTTTGCCGTCTCTTGAGCCGGGTCCAACATGGCCTTAAGGGGACCGGCACCGGCCGGCACAAAGGTCGCCCGCGCGCGTTTCTCCGTTCGCGCATGTCTGCAGATCAGGCGGCTCCTCGGGGCCAGCCTGCCTCGGGAGGTTCCGTTGAAATCCATCGGTCAGTTCAATGCCGCGCAGGGGGCGGAGTCCTTCGGCTTTCGCGACCTGAAGAGCGTCTACTGGAACCTCGAGGCCGCCCGGCTCTATGAGGAATCGCTCGCCCGCGGCGAATCCCAGCTCTCGCGCCACGGCGCCATCACCGCCGACACCGGCACCCATACCGGCCGCTCGCCCAAGGACAAGTTCACCGTCCGCGACGCGCTCACCGACAAGAGCGTCTGGTGGGACAACAACAACGCGATGTCCCCGGAGCATTTCGAGACGCTGCTCGCCGACTTCATCGCCCATGCCAAGGGCAAGGACCTCTTCGCGCAGGATCTCTATGGCGGCGCCGACCCGGTTCACCGCGTCAAGGCCCGGGTCTACACCGAGATGGCCTGGCACTCGCTCTTCATCCGCAACCTGCTGATCCGGCCGGCGCGCGAGGAACTCGCCGACTACGTCCCCGAGATGACGATCGTCGATCTGCCGAGCTTCAAGGCCGACCCGGGCCGCCATGGCTGCCGTAGCGAGACCGTCATCGCCATCGACTTCACCCGCAAGATCGTGCTGATCGGCGGCTCGGCCTATGCCGGCGAGATGAAGAAGTCGGTCTTCACCTATCTCAACTTCGTCCTGCCGACGAAGGGCGTGGTGCCGATGCACTGCTCCGCCAATGTCGGCCCGAACAACGATTCCGCCATCTTCTTCGGCCTCTCCGGCACCGGCAAGACGACGCTCTCCGCCGATCCCGACCGCACGCTGATCGGCGATGACGAGCATGGCTGGTCGAAGGACGGCATCTTCAACTTCGAGGGCGGTTGCTACGCCAAGACGATCAAGCTCTCGGCCGAGGCCGAGCCGCAGATCCACGCCGCCTCGCTGCGCTTCGGCACGGTGCTGGAAAACGTCGTCATGGACGAGATCACCCGCGAGGTCGATTTCGACGACGGCAGCAAGACCGAGAACACCCGCTCGGCCTATCCGCTCGACTTCATCCCCAACGCCTCGCGCACCGGCCGAGCCGGCATCCCGAAGAACATCGTCATGCTGACGGCGGATGCCTTCGGCGTGATGCCGCCGATCGCCAAGCTCACCCCGGCCGAGGCGATGTACCACTTCCTCTCCGGCTACACCGCCAAGGTGGCCGGCACGGAGCGCGGCCTCGTCGGCGTCGAGCCGGAGTTCTCGACCTGCTTCGGCTCGCCCTTCCTGCCGCGGCACCCGTCGGAATATGCCAATCTCCTGCGCGACTTCATCGCCAAGCACCATGTCGACTGCTGGCTGGTGAACACCGGCTGGACCGGCGGGCAGTATGGCACCGGGCGGCGCATGCCGATCCGCGTGACGCGCCGTCTCCTGTCGGCGGCGCTGGACGGTTCGCTGAACCGCGCCGATTTCCGCCGCGATCCCTATTTCGGTTTCGCGGTGCCGACCTCGGTTCCCGGCGTCGAGCCGCACATCCTCTATCCGGTGAAAACCTGGCAGGATAAGGCGGCCTTCGCCGAGACGGCCAAGAACCTGATCGGCATGTTCGCCAAGAACTTCGAGAAGTTCGAAGCCCATGTCGACGACGCGGTGAAGGCGGCGGCGCCGGTCAACTCGCTGGCGGCGTGAGGCCCTCGCGTCCTATCATCGGGGTGCGGGCCATCTCTCGTCCTTAGGGGGAAGGCGGCCCGCGCTTCGCATCTCGCATCCCGGGGCGGTGACGCTGTGGCCATCCTCCTCATCGCCCTCCGCCTCCTCGCCACGCTGGGCATCCTCGGCGCCACCACCTGGGCCGCCGGCCTGCTGATCTTCCGCCTGCCCGGGACGACCGGGACCCTCGCGGCGGTCGGCTTCGGCGTCGCCGGGCTCGCCGGTGCTGTCGGCCTGTGGAGCGGCGCGGCGCGCCTGCCGCTCTCCTTCGCGGTGCTCTTCCTCGGCCTGCTCGGCTGGTGGAACGGGCTGATGCCGTCGCATGACCGGGCCTGGATTCCCGAGCTGGCGCGCCTGCCCTCGATCGCCCGCGAGGGCGACATCCTGACCGTCTCCAACCTCCGCAACTTCAACTGGCGCACGGAGACGGATTACGACGAGCGCTGGGAGACGCGCCGCTACGATCTCAGCAAGGTCGAGGGCATCGACCTCTATCTCTCCTATTGGTCGGGCGAGGCGATCGCGCATCTCCTCGTCAGCTTCCCCTTCGCCGATCAGCCGCCCCTGACCTTCTCGATCGAGGTCCGCCGCGAGAAGGGCGAAGAATGGTCGGCGCTGGCGGGCTTCTTCCGCAGCTACGAGATGGCCTATGTCGCGGCGCCCGAGCGCGATCTCGTCGGCCTGCGCAGCCATGCCCGCAAGGAGGACGTCCGGCTCTTCCGCATCGCCGCCACGCCCGCCCAGGCGCGCGACGTGCTGCTGGCCTATGTCGCCGACGTCAACGAGCTGGCGGGCCGGCCGCGCTGGTACAACACGCTGACGACCAACTGCACCACGGTCGTCTACACCCTGGTCGGCTCGGTCGCGCCAGCCTGGAAATTCTCGCTGCCGCTCGATCCGCGCGTGCTGCTTTCTGGCTATCTGCCCGGCTATCTCCAGCGCATCGGCGCCGTCCGCAGCGACATCCCGCTCGACGAACTGGTCCGTCAGGCCCGGATCGGTGAGCGGGCGCGGGCGATCTCGCTGGACGATCCCGATTTCTCGACAAAGATCCGCGAGGGCGTGCCGACGGTCCGGCCTTGAAGGCGTCATTGCGAGAAGCGTCAGCGACGAAGCAATCCAGAGGCAGCAGAGCTCTACGGCGCCTGGATTTCTTCGCTCCGCTCGCAATGACGGTGTCTCGCCTTCGGGGCTCTCAGCCCTCATCCTGAGGAGCAGCCGCAGGCTGCGTCTCGAAGGATGCTCCGGATGGTTCCGAAGCTACCGACCATCCTTCGAGACGCCGCGTTCCGCGGCTCCTCAGGATGAGGGCTGATGCGGTTCGACGGCGCCGCTCAGATCGCCGCGCCGTCGCTGACCGTCTCGGCACCGAGCCCGAGACGGATCGAGCGCACGATATCGGCCTCCGCCGCCCCGCCGCGCTTGCGCGGATGCGGCTCGCGGATGCGGTGCTCGGCGATGATCTGCCCTGGAGCGCCCGACAGGATCACCACCCGGTCGGCCAGATAGGCGGCCTCGTCGATGTCGTGCGTGACGAAGAGCACGGTCTTGCCCGTGCGCTGCCAGACGCGCACCAACTCGTCCTGCAGGCTCTCGCGGGTCAGCGCATCGAGCGCCGAGAACGGCTCGTCCATCAGCAGGATCTCGGGCTCGACCGCGAGCGCGCGCGCCAGCGAGACGCGCTGCCGCTGCCCGCCCGAGAGCTGATGCGGCCAGCGCTGCGCCAGCGCGCCGAGCCCGACGAGATCGAGCATCGCCTGGGAGCGCGCCAGCCGCTCGGCCCGCGGCGCCTGTCCCTCGAGGCCGAAGCCGACATTGGCGATCACCTTGCGCCAGGGCAGAAGCCGCGAATCCTGGAAGACCAGCGCCACCGGCCGCCGCGTGCTGTCGGCGGCGTGGATCGGGACCTCGCCGGCGCTCGGCTTCGCGAGGCCTGCGATGACCCGCAGCAGCGTCGACTTCCCGACGCCCGACGGGCCGACGATGGCGAGGAACTCGCCGCGCGCAACCGAGAGGTCGAGCTGGCGCAGCACCTCGGTTGCCTCCCCGTCGCGGGTGAAGGTCAGCGAGAGGCCCCGGATCTCGATGACGGGCTTGTCGGTCACGCTTTCCAACGCAGCACCCATTTCTGGAAGGCGACGAACAGGGTGTCGAGGAAGCCGTAGAGCCCGGCCATGGTCAGCATGTAGACCACCACGATGTCGGTCGCGAGCAGGCTGGAGGCCTGCATCATCCGCTGCCCCACCCCGGCCACGCCGAAGATCTCAGCCGCCACCACCGCCATCCAGGCCTGTCCCAGAGCCGTCCGGACGCCGACGAGGATGCCGGGCATGGCGGCCGGCAGCAGGATCTTGGACAGCCGCTGCCAGGAGGAGGTGAAGCCGAAGGCATCCGCCACCTCGATCAGGTCGCGGTCGACGCCGCGGATCGCGCCCTGCGCCGCGAAGAACACGATCCAGAACACGCCGATGGCGATGATGAAGACGGCCGCCGAAGGATTCACACCGAACCAGATGATGGCGAAGGGCACCCAGGCGAGGCCTGGAATCGGCCGCAGCACCCGCACCACCCACGCCGTCGCCTCTTCCGCGATGCGCGACATGCCGACCAGAACGCCCAGCGCCACGCCCAGCGCCGAGCCGGTGATCAGCCCGGTGAAGTAGTGCCCGAGCGAACCCCGGATCGCCGACAGCCAGGCGCCGGACCGGATCTCCGCCAGGAAGGCGCGCGGCAGTGCGCTCGGCCCGGGCAGGAAGGCCGGGTTGACCCAGCCGAAGAACGGCAGGGCCTCCCACAGCAGCAGGAAGCCCACGAGCCCCAGAAAGGCGAGGGCGGTCGCCCGCAGCGAGGCCATGCGCTCAGCCGGCCGCCTTCAGGGCGCGCTCGTAGAACTGCGTCTCGAACAGCCCGTCGAAGGGCAGCTCCTTTTCGAGCGAGCCGAGCTTCACCTGATAGGCCTGCATGGCGCGCGAGGGCTCGATGATCTTGCGTGGGTCGATCTCGAACTTGCTCGCAGGCGAGGTCAGCCCCTTCCGGATCAGGGCGGGATCGACGATGCCCTTGCCGAGTGCCGCGCCGACATGGGGCGCGGCCTTGTCCGGGTTCGACGCGATCAGGGCGGCCGCACGGATCAGGGCGCCGACCGTTCGCTCCACCGCCTCGGGATGCTTCGTCACGAAGGCGCCGGAGCCGGCGAGCACCGTGCCGGGCTGGCCCGGGAAAAGCTCCTCGCCGCCGGCGATCAGCCTGATGCCCGGGTTGCGGGTCTGCACGATGGTCAGCGCCGGCTCGCGCACGATGCCGCCCTCGACGGCCCCGGCCAGCACGGCCTGCTGCGTCGCGTCGATGCCCATCGGCACGATTTCGATATCGGCCTTGTCGGCTTTGGCGACCTCCCAGAGCCAGTATTGCAGCGTCGTGTTGGGCACCGAGCCGGCGGGCTGGGTGGCGAGGCGCGCTGCCTTGCCCGTCGACGCCCGGTGCGCCTTGAAGGCGGCTGCGGCGCTCGTGCCCGGCGTGAAGAACTTCGCCAGCGCCGGCGCTGCGACGAAGACGTTCTCGGCGACGGCGGTCGCCGCCACCACCCGCACATCGACGCCGCGCGAGCGCGCCACCGCGAGCGGCGCGATTCCGGCGAGATAGAAATCGATCGTCCCCGAGGCGAAGGCCTGGATCATGTTCGGGCCCGACTCGAACACGGTGAAGCTCGCGGCAATGCCAGCTTCCTTGAGCCAGCCCTCGCCCTGGGCGACGAAGACCGGAGCGGTCCCGATGATCGGGATGTAACCGATCCGGGCCGGCACAGCACCTTGGGCCGCGGCGGTGTGAGGAAGCGCGGCGGTCGCGGCGAGCGCGGAGCCTGCGAGCAGGAACTGACGGCGGTCCATGGTCGAAGATCCTCTCAGCAACAGCGGCCCGAAGGGCGCCTCTTGACAGTCTGAGAAAAGGATTTTCTATCGCGGCACAAGAGTATCCGCCAAAAAAGAAAATCGATCTCCATTGGCGGCTGTCACGAGTAGAAATTATCCTGTCGGGCTGGGATCAGAGAATGGACGCGATCGACCGAAAAATCCTCACCGTGCTGCAGGGTGACGCCAACATCTCGATCGCCGAACTGGCCGATCGCGTTGGCCTGTCCCAGACCCCCTGCTGGAAGCGGATCCAGAAGCTCGAACAGGCGGGCGTCATCCTCAAGCGCGTCGCGCTGATCGCTCCGGAGAGGATCGGGCTGGGGTTGACCGTCTTCGTCCAGATCGAAACCGCCGACCATTCCGGGCCCTGGCTGGAAAAATTCGCGCAGCTGGTCTCCGCCATGCCCGAGGTCATGGAGTTCTACCGGATGGCGGGGGATGTCGACTACATGCTGCGCGTCGTCGTCGCGGACATGGCCGCCTATGACGGCTTCTACAAGCGGCTGATCGAGACGATCCCGCTCAAGAACGTCACCTCGCGCTTCGCCATGGAGCGGATCAAGTCGACCACGGCCTATCGCGTGCCGGACCTGCCGAAGGTGTGAGGGACGCGTCTGGTCGTTCGAGTCAGTCTCAACCACCACCGTCATCCTGGGCGGCCGCAGGCCGACCGGGATCCATCATGAGGTGCGACATCGCCCTATGATGGATCCCGGCCTGCGCCGCTTCGCGGCTGGTCCAGGATGACGGGGTCTGGTTGAACCATTAGGGGGCCCCGCTGCCGAAGCCCCCTAGCATAATATGCAGGCTGGCGCTCTCACGAGCGACCGTTGCGTCGCCCGATCAGGCCGCGACGGCCTCGATCGTCTTCTTCTCCCACTCCTCGCCCCAGACCATCACGGCATGGCCCGGCGAGACTTCGCGGAACTGGCGAACCGGCGGGACATAGTCCGGCGCACGCACCGGGCTCTTGATCTCGTCGTTGGAGGGCGGGGTCTTCTCGTGCCGGCGCGTCGGATCGGCGATCGGCACCGCCGCGAGCAGGCGCTTGGTGTAGGGGTGCTGCGGATTGCCGAAGATCGCCTCGCGCGGACCGATCTCGACGATCTCGCCGAGATACATCACCGCCACGCGATGGCTGACGCGCTCCACCACCGCCATGTCGTGCGAGATGAAGAGATAGGCCAGCCCCATGCGGGCCTGCAGCTCGAGCATCAGGTTGACGACCTGCGCCTTCACCGAGACGTCGAGCGCCGAGACGGCCTCGTCGGCCACGATCAGCCGCGGCTCGACCGCGAGCGCGCGCGCGATGCAGATGCGCTGGCGCTGGCCGCCCGAGAACTCGTGCGGGAAGCGGCTCGCCATGTCCGGCTGCAGGCCGACGCGACGAAGCAGCTCGGCGATCTGGTCGCGCGCTTCGGAGCGGGTGGCGAGCTTGTTGATCAGCAGCGGCTCGGCGATGGCCGCGCCGACATTCATGCGCGGGTTCAGCGAAGCGAAGGGATCCTGGAAGATCATCTGCATGCGCTTGCGCTGCTCGCGCAGATCGGTCTGGTTGAGCTTCAGCACGTCGACGCCGTCGAGCAGCACCGAGCCGGCCAGCGGCTCGATCAGGCGCATCACCGAGCGGCCGGTCGTGGATTTGCCGCAGCCGGATTCGCCGACGAGCGCCAGCGTCTCGCCGGCCTTCACGCTGAAGGAGACGTTCTCGACGGCATGGACGCGGCCCGTGACCGAGCTCAGCAGGCCGGAGCGGATCTCGAAGCGGGTGGTGAGGTTCGAGACCTCGAGCACGGGCCGCTCGGCCTCCTTCACCGTGTCCGGCGTCTCTTCCGGAATGTCGGACTCGCCGGTGGCGCGGTCGACGACCGGGAAGCGCATCGGCCGCTTGCGGCCTTCCATCGAGCCCAGCTTCGGCACCGCCGAGAGCAGCGAGCGCGTATAGGGGTGCTGGGCGCGGGCGAAGATGTCCTCCGTCGGGCCGGTCTCGACCGCCTGGCCATTGTACATCACGACCGTGCGGTCGGCGATTTCGGCGACCACGCCCATGTCGTGGGTGATGAAGAGGACGGACATGCCCTCCTCCTCCTGCAGCAGCTTGATGAGCTGCAGGATCTGCGCCTGGATGGTCACGTCGAGCGCAGTCGTCGGCTCGTCGGCGATCAGCAGCTTCGGCTTGCAGGCCAGCGCCATGGCGATCATCACGCGCTGGCGCATGCCGCCCGAGAAGCGGTGCGGATATTCGTGGAAGCGCGACTTCGCGGCCGGGATGCGGACCTTCTCGAGCAGGCGCACCGTCTCGGCTTCCGCCTCCGAGCGCGACATGCCGCGGTGCAGGATCAGCGCCTCGGCGATCTGGAAACCGATCGTCAGCACCGGGTTCAGCGAGGTCATCGGCTCCTGGAAGATCATCGCGACCTCGTTGCCGCGGATGTCGCGCATCTGCGGCTCCGGCAGGGTCAGGAGTTCCTTGCCGTTGAGCTTGATCGAGCCCTCGATCTTGCTCGAGCCCTGCGGCGTCAGCCGCATGATCGAGAGCGCGGTCACGCTCTTGCCCGAGCCGGATTCGCCGACCACCGCGACCGTCTCCTTCGGCGCGATGTCGAAGGAGACGTTCCGGACGACCTGCTTCCAGGCGCCCTCGACCCGGAAGGAGGTGCTGAGGTTGCTGACGGAGAGGATGGGAGTGGTCATGCGAATGCCTTCCGGGTGTTGAGTGTCAGATGACGCGACGCGGATCGAGGGCGTCGCGCAGTCCGTCGCCGATGAAGTTGATCGAAAGCACGGTCAGGAAGATCGCGGCCCCCGGGAACAGCGCCCAATGCGGCGCCGAGTCGAGATGGTCCTTCGCGTCGAACAGCAGCCGGCCCCAGGTCGGGATGTCCGGCGGGAAGCCGAGGCCGAGGAAGGAGAGCGTCGATTCGGCGATGATCGCCGAGGACACCTCGATCGTCGCGGCCACGATCACCGGCCCGATCGCATTGGGAAGGATGTGGTGGACCATCTGCCGGAACTTGGTGGCGCCATGCGCCCGGGCGGCCTCGACGAACTCCTTCTCGCGCAACGACATGAACTGGGCACGCACAAGTCGTGCCACGGGCATCCATTTCAGCCCGCCGATGACGATGACGATGAGGATGAAGACGCCGCCCTCGACTCCGAACACCGCCTTCAGCTGCTCGCGGAAGAAATAGATCACCAGCAGCAGTAGCGGGAGCTGCGGCAGGGAGAGGAACAGGTCCGTCACCCACATCAGGAAATTGTCGACATAGCCGCGCGACATGCCCGCGATCGCGCCGATCAGGATGCCGACGAAGGTCGCGACGACCATCGCGGCGAGGCCCACCGCGAGCGAGATCCGCCCGCCATAGATCATCCGCGCCAGCAGGTCCTGGCCGAGATCGTCGGTGCCGAAGGGGTGCTTCAGGGACGGCGTCTGGAGCTGAGCCGAGAAGTCGATCTCGTTGATCGGCACCGGCCAGAGCCAGGGACCGACGATGACGCCGAGGATCATCGTGCCGAGCACGAAGCTGCTCGCCATCGCCAGCTTGTGGCGGCGGAAGCGCTTCCACGTCTCGCGGCCAGGGGAGGTCGCGGCGCTCGTCTGGGCTGCGCCGGACACCGGCTCAGCTGAAGGAGATGCGAGGGTCGAGCCAGCCATAAAGAATATCCGCGATGAGATTGAACAGGACGACGAGGCAGGCGAAGACGAAGGTCACGGCCATGATGACCGGCGTGTCGTTGGCCAGGATCGCGTCGATGAGGAGCGAGCCGATGCCGGGAATCCGGAAGATCTGCTCGGTGACGATGGCTCCGCCGAACACCGCCGGCATCTGCAGCGCGACGAGCGTCACGACCGGAATCAGCGCGTTGCGCGTGACGTGGCGCAGGGTCACGGTCTTGCCGCTCAGGCCCTTGGCACGCGCCGTGGTGACATAGTCGAGCCGGATCACGTCGAGCACGGCCGAGCGCACATAGCGGGTATAGGACGCCGCCTGGAACAGGCCGAGCACGGTGATCGGCATGATCGCCTGGCGGAACATCTCCCAGTACCAGCGCCAGCCCGTCGCGGCGAGGTCGGAGCGGTAGACGAAGGGGAACCAGTCGAGCGTCACCGAGAAGATCAGGATCAGGAGCAGGCCGGTGAAGAAGGTCGGCAGCGAGAAGCCCACGAAGGCCAGCGTGTTTGCGATCTGGTCGAACACCGAATAGGGCCGCGTCGCGGCGTAGATGCCGACCGGCAGCGCGATCATCAGGGCGAGGATCTGCGAGGAACCGACGACGAAGAGCGTGGTCGGGACGCGCTGCATGATCAGCGTGTCGACATTGATGCGGCTGGCGAAGGAAAAGCCCCAGTCGCCCTGCACCATGTTCGACAGCCAGCGCAGATAGCGCACCATGATCGGATCGTTGAGCCCGAAGCTCGCGCGCAGCGCTTCGCGGACCTCCGGCGGCACGTTGGGGTTGGTCGCCATTTCCGAGAAGGGATCGCCCGGCGCCAGGGCGAGCACGGTGAACAGGATGAGGCTGATGCCGAGCAGGCTCGGAATCGCGATCAGCAGTCGCCTCAACAGATAAGCGCCCATCGGCAAAACTCTTTTCTACGCGGTCTGGTGCCGCCATGGACGAGGGCCGCACGTCCCTGGAAGGGCGGCGGCCTGTCTTACAGTCCAAAAGAAGAGGGAGCAGGCCCCCGGCGCGACCTGGGCCGCGACGGAGGCTCTGCTCCCGGCAGGATCAGGCCCGGTACCAGGCCGCGATGTTCCAGCTGTCGACGTCCCAGCCGCTGTGGTCGTGCATCAGGTTGGTCGCCGCAGCGGCGACGCGGGTGCGAGAGAGCAGCGGCAGAATGACATGCGCCTCGCAGAAGATCTCGTTGACCTTGATCAGCAGCGCGGCGCGCTTGTCGGGGTCAAGTTCCTTCTGGGCCGCTCGGTAGGCCTCGTCCGCCGCCGGGTCGGAGTAGCGCGAGACGTTGCGGCCGAGCCACTTGTTCTCCTTGTTGGCGATCTCCCACGACACGAACTGGTTGAGGAAGCGCTCCGGATCGGGCTGCGGCTGCGTGGTCGTGTACATCTCCATGTCGACATAGAGCTTGGTGTAGGTGTCGGGGTTGGCCACGTCGGAGGAGAAGAACACCGAGGCGGTGACCGACTTCAGCTCGAGGTCGATGCCGGCGCGCTGGCAGGCCTGCTTGATGATCTGCTGGGTCTTCTGGCGCGGCGCGTTGATCGACGTCTGGTAGACGTATTTGAGCTTCTTGCCGTCCTTCTCGCGGATGCCGTCGGAGCCGCGCTTGTAGCCGGCCTCGTCCAGGATCTTGTTCGCCTTGTCGATGTTGAACTCGTATTTGAGCTTGGTCGACTTGAACTTGGCCGGCTGATTCACGAAGCTCGCCGTGGCAATGCCGCCGCGGCCATAGATGAACTTTTGGATCGAGTCGCGGTCGATCAGCAGGTTGATCGCCTCGCGCACCTTCGGGTCCGACAGGGTCGGATGCTTGGTCTTGACGCTGGAGCGCTCGCCATCGACCTCGGTCCACGGATCGGTGGTGTTGAGGATGATGAACTCGATGTCGCCCGACACCACGGCGCTGATCTTGCCGCGGCCGCCGGTCTCCATGCGCTTGAGGACCTCGTCCTCGACCTGGAGGTTCCAGGCGTAGTCGTATTCGCCGGTCTGCAGCACGGCACGCGCCGCCGAGACGGCGTCACCACCGCCCTTGATCTCGAGCGTGTCGAAATGCGGCTGGTTGGCGATGTGGTAATCGGGATTGCGCTCGCCGGTCAGGATGTCGCCCGGCTTGAACTCGGTGAACTTGTAGGGGCCGGTGCCGACCGGCTTGAGGTTGGCCGGCGCCTCGCGCGACTTGGCGCCCTTGTACTCGGCGAAATGGTGCTTCGGGAGGATCTGGCCGACGGTGCCGACGAAGGGGTCGGCCCAGAACGGCGTCGGCTCCTTGAAGATCACCTTGACCGTCAGGTCGTTGACCTTCTCGACCTTGATGTCCTTGTAGGAACCGGTTGTGTAGGCGGCGGTCGCCGGATCGGCGGCATATTCCCAGGTGAAGACGACGTCGTCGGCGGTGAAGGGCTTGCCGTCATGCCACTTGACGTTCGGCTTCAGCTTCCAGGTCACTTCCTTGCCGTCAGCCGAGAGGCCGCCATTGGCCTTCGAGGGAACCTCGGCCGCGAGGCAGGGGATGAGGTTGCCTTCCTTGTCCCAGCCGGCGAGCGGCTCGAAGAAGACGCGCGAGGCGATCTGGTCCTTGGTGCCCGAGGCGAAATGCGGGTTCAGCAGCGTCGGTGCCTGCCAGAGCAGCACCTTCAGCGGGCCGCCGCCGCCGGCCTTGGTCGGCTTGTAGGGCAGGGTGGCGTTCGCCATGGCGACGCCGTTGAAGGCCAGCAGCTGATTGGCGAAGGGCGCGGCCACGCCGACCGCTGCCGCTTTCTTCAGGAAGGAGCGCCGCGACAGGGCACCTTCCTTCACGCGGGCGATCAGATGGCCCAGATCCTGGTCTTTCATGCGAAGTCTCCACTCGTAGCGCGTTGACGGCCGTTCAACGCTTTTTGCGCCGTTCTCCCTCTCGGTCGGCCCTCAGCAAGCCATGTGCCAACGAAAGCGTCAACTGTGCAGCGCAGGGCGAATCTGCGTGCGCCGCAGGGCCGGCTTCTCAGCCCGAACACATTTGATCGATTGTGTCCTCGGCGACCTCTTGCTCGCAAGTTTATGCGGACTAATCGGGGAAGACGACGGTTTTCTTTCCATTGAGGATAACCCGATCCTCCAGATGATGCAGCACGGCACGCGCCAGCACGCGCCGCTCGATGTCGCGACCCTTGCGCACCAGATCCTCCGGCCTGTCGCGATGCGAGATGCGTTCGACGTCCTGCTCGATAATCGGCCCCTCATCGAGGTCGGGCGTCACGTAATGGGCGGTCGCACCGATCAGTTTCACGCCGCGCTCATGGGCCTGGTGATAGGGCTTGGCGCCCTTGAAACCGGGCAGGAAGGAGTGATGAATATTGATGCAGCGGCCCTGCAGCTTGGCCGAAAAACCGTCCGACAGGATTTGCATGTAGCGCGCCAGCACGACGAGGTCGGTGCGGGTCTCCTGGATCAGGCGCCAGATCTCGGCCTCCTGCTCCATCTTGGTCTCGCGCGTCACCGGCATGTGGAGGAACGGCAGGTCGCCGATGTCGGTGGAGGCGATGTGCTCGCGCCCATGGTTCGAGACGATGGCCGTCACCTCCATCGGCAATTCGCCGATCCGCCAGCGATAGAGCAGATCGCTCAGGCAGTGGTCGAATTTCGAGACCAGCAGCATCACGCGCTTTTTCGTCGCACGCTCCCGCAACGAGACCTTCATGCCGAAGCGCTGGGCGAGATCGGCGACTGAGGCGGCGATGGCGTCGTGCGGCGGGCTCACCTCCAGCCTGGCGAAAACGACGCGCATGAAGAAGCGGCCGGTTTCGACATCATCGAACTGCTGGGCGTCGAGGATGTTGCAGTTCGCCTCGAACAGCAGGGTCGAAACGGCGGCGACGATGCCGGGGCGGTCGGGGCAGGACAGGGTCAGGATGGCGGTGCGATCGGACATGGCGGATGCCGCCGGCTGGCGGCCCTCTCGGATCAAGACGGGAACGGGATGGCGGATCGGACGGGCGCGCGACGCGCTGCCGTCAACCTCGGCCGGAGATGCGCGAAGCCGCGGTCGGCCGCTGGCGAACGGGCACCGCCACGGGCATGAAGCCGAGTCTGGTGATGCAGGCTGGCATCGGGCGCAATCGCCGTCTTTCGGATCCGTGTGTCGGATGGTCAGCACGCTCGAAAGCCGCTGCTCTTGTCAAGCGGCGGCCATGCCGCGGCCCGGCCCTCCCGCTGCACACGCTTGACGACGCAGGCTCAAAAATGGAATGCATGTTCCATAAGAGGCGATAAATCAAAAAAACGTGCCATTGACGTCGGGGAGCGTTCGAGGTGCCGGAAATCCAGTCGCATAGCGGCGCTCTCACCGGCAAGGTCGCCATCGTCACCGGCGCCAGCCAGGGGTTGGGCGAGGCGGTCGCGCGCGAACTGGTGGCGCGCGGGCTTTCGGGCCTGATCCTCACCGGCCGCAACGGCGAGCGCGGCGAAGCCGTGGCGGCCAGCCTGAAGGCGGCCGGCTGCGACGTCCGCTTCCACGCGGCCGACCTCGCCGAACTCGCGGCGGTAAAGGGCATCGTCCCGGCGGCGGAGCGCGCCTTTGGCCGGCTCGACATCCTCGTCAATGCGGCGGGCGACACCGACCGCGGCACGATCTTCGACACCTCGCCCGAACTCTACGAGCGGGTGATGGCGGTCAATCTGCGCGCGCCCTTCTTTCTCATCCAGGACGCCGCCGAGCTGATGCGGCGCCAGGGCATCACGGGGTCGATCGTCAACATCCAGTCGATGTCGGCCCATGGCGGCCAGCCATTCCTGAGCGCCTACAGCGTCTCGAAGGGCGCGCTCGCGACGCTGACCCGCAACGCGGCCTATGGGCTGCTGCCGCACCGCATCCGCGTCAACGGCCTCAATATCGGCTGGATGGCGACGCCGGGCGAGGATGCGGTGATGCGCCGCCACCATGGCGCGCAGGATGGCTGGCTGGAGCAGGCCGCCGCGGGCCAGCCTTTCGGCCGCCTGGTCGATCCGCGCGAGGTGGCGCGTGCGGTGGCCTATCTGGCCTCGGACGAGTCCGGGCTGATGACCGGCTCCAACATCGATTTCGACCAGACGATTCTCGGCGCCCATAATTGACATCGCCGCCGATGGGACTACGGCCCGCTCGGGGCCTGACAGGACGACAGACGAGATGACGACGCGAGTGCCGACGATGCGGGTGGGATTGCTGGGGGCGGGCCGGATCGGCCGCATCCATGGGCTGAACGTGGCGGCACGGGCCGATGCGGAACTCGTGGCGGTGACGGATGCCGTGCCGGCGGCCGCCGCCGCGCTGGCTGCCGAGACGGGCGCGAAGGCGACGAGCACGGAGGCCATCCTCTCGGATGCCGGCATCGACGCCATCCTGATCTGCACCCCGACCGACACCCATGCCGATCTGATCGAGGCCGCTGTATCTGCCGGCAAGGCCGTGTTCTGCGAGAAGCCGGTCGATCTCGACGCCGCCCGCATCCGCCGCTGCCTCGCCACGGTGGAGGCCTCCGGCCGGCCGCTGATGATCGGTTTCAACCGCCGCTTCGATCCGAGCTTCGCCGCCCTCGAGCGCCGCCTGCGGGCCGGCGAGGCCGGGGCCGTCGAGATCGTCAGCGTGATCTCGCGCGATCCCTCGCCGCCGCCGGTGGAGTATGTGAAGCGCTCGGGCGGTCTCTTCCGCGACATGATGATTCATGATTTCGACATGGCCCGCTTCCTCCTGGCCGAGGAGCCGGTCGAGGTCTTCGCGCTGGGTTCGGCGCTGGTCGATCCCGCCATCGGGAAGGCCGGCGATGTCGACACCGCCGCCGTGCTGATGAAGACCGCGTCCGGCAGGATCGCGCAGATCTCGAATTCGCGCCGCGCCACCTACGGCTACGACCAGCGCATCGAGGTCCATGGTTCCCAGGGCATGCTGCGCGCCGGCAACATCCACGAGACGACCGTCGAAAGCGCAACCGGCAACGGTTTCCGCGCCGATCCGGTCCAGAACTTCTTTCTGGAGCGCTACGCGAGCGCCTACCGCGCGGAGCTCGACGCCTTCTTCACCGCCTGCCGCGGCGGCGTCGCGCCGACACCGTCCGGCCTCGACGGGCTGAAAGCGCAGATCCTCGCCGATGCGGCGACGGAATCGGCCCGCACCGGCAAGCCCGTCATGGTCGATCTGGAGGCCGCCCGATGACGCCGGCCGAACGCGATCTCCGTTATTACGCCGCGCTCGGCCTCGCCGCCGAGGCGAGCCACCTCGCCCAGGGCTACTTCAATCGCCGCGAAACCCTCGGCACCACCATGAAGGGCGCGCAGGACTGGCTGACCGTCGCGGACGGCAAGGTCGAGGCCTTCCTGCGCGAGCGCCTGTCGCAGCTCTTTCCGCAGGACACGGTCATCGGCGAGGAAGCCGGCGGCGAGGCCTCCGACGCCGTGTGGATCCTCGATCCGATCGACGGCACCGCCAATTTCGCCCATGGCGACCGCAACTGGTGCATCTCGATCGGCTTCCTCGTCGACCGCCGCCCCGAGATCGGCGTCGTCGCGGCGCCTGCTCTCGGCGAGCTCTACGCCGCGCGCCGCGGCGCCGGGGTGACGCTGAACGGCGAGCCGATCAAGGTCTCGGGCGGCAGCGACATCGCCCGGGCCTCGGTCGAGCTCGGCTGGTCGACCCGCGTTCCCGCCGAGCGCTATGTCGAGATCATCGGGCGCTGCTACGGGGCCGGGGCCGCCGTGCGGCGGGCCGGCTCCGGCACGCTCGGGCTCTGCCATGTCGCCAATGGCGCGAGCGACGCCTATGCCGAGCTGCACATCAACGCCTGGGACGTCGCCGCCGGCATCGTCATCGCGGGCGAGGCGGGCGCGCAGATCAACGACTTCTTCGCCGGCGAGGGATTGTCGAAGGGCAATCCCATCCTCTGCTGCACGCCCGGACTGGTGGCGCCGCTAAGGGACATCACCGGAATCGCTTAGCCGGCGGTCAATGCGATTGATCTTTGCACCCAAGTCGTCTCAGTTTCACGATAACCGGCAAAAAGCCGGACACCATCCAGGGAGGTCATCATGAAGATCAGGTCATGGTTCAAGACGGGGCTTTTCGCCGCGGCGGCGGGTGTCGCCCTGTCGGCGGGCGCCGCACAGGCGCAGGGTTCGCTCGTCATGTATTGCGGCGTTCAGGAGGAATGGTGCCGCGCCATGTCGAACGCCTTCGAGAAGGAGACCGGCATCAAGGTCGCGATGACCCGCAAATCGGCGGGCGAGATCTATGCCCAGCTCAAGGCGGAATCGTCCAATCCGCGCGGCGACATCTGGTGGGGCGGCACGGGCGACCCGCATCTCCAGGCCGCCGAGGAGGGGCTTACGCAGGAATACGCCTCGCCGGCGAACAAGGATCTGCACGACTGGGCGCTGAACCAGTGGACGGCCGCCAAGCAGCGCTCCATCGGGATCTATGCCGGCGCGCTGGGCTTCGGCTTCAACACCGAGCAGATCAAGTCGAAGGGCATTCCCGAGCCGAAATGCTGGGCCGATCTGCTCAATGCCAAGCTCAAGGACGACGTGCAGGTCGCCGATCCCAATTCCTCGGGCACGGCCTATAATCTGCTCGCCACCGTCATCCAGCTGATGGGCGAGGACAAGGGCTTCGAATATCTCAAGGCCCTGCACAAGAACGTCAGCCAGTACACCAAGTCCGGCGCCGCCCCCGCCAAGGCGGCGAGCCTCGGCGAGACCGCGGTCGGCATCGTCTTCATCCACGACGCGGTCGTCTTCGCGGTCCAGGGCGATCCGATCAAGCCGGTCGCCCCCTGCGAGGGCACCGGATACGAGATCGGCTCGATGTCGATCGTCAAGGGCGCGCGCAATCTCGAGAACGCCAAGAAGTTCTATGACTGGGCCCTGACCCCGGCCGCCCAGGCGCTCGCCGCCCCGGCCAAGTCCTACCAGGTGCCGTCCAACAAGAACGCCCCCGTGCCGCCGCAGTCGCCGAAGATGAGCGAGATGAAGCTCATCAACTACGACTTCGTGAAATACGGCTCCTCGGCCGAGCGCACGCGCCTGCTCGCCAAATGGGACAAGGAAGTGAAGGCGCTGCCGAAGTAAGTCGCTTCTGCAGCTCGATGTCCTGAACCATCGCCGTGATCCCGGGCAGACCCGGGATCACGGTGAGGTCCGGAGCCAAACGACAAACAGGGCCAAAAAGAGCCGGGCGAGCCGGTCAGGCCGATTGGGGTGAGGGGACTTGGCAAGGATGCGCGCCACCACGAAGCTCGTGCTCCTGCTCGGCTGGCTCGGCTATGCCGTGCTGCCCTGGTATTTCGTCGAGGGCATGAGCCTGACGCGGCTGGGCTGGGCGGCCGGCTATCCCTTCGGCAAGGCCGGCAGCGCGCTTGCGCTCGGCCTGTCGGGTCAGGCGCCCTGGCTGCTCTGGATCGGTGCGGCGCTGGCGGGCGCGACCGCTTTCGTCGCCAGCCGCGATGCGGCACGCACCGCGACCGCGCTCGTCTGGGCCGGGGCCCTCGGCCTCGCCCTTCTCTTCGCGCAGGGCTTCGCCATCGGCCTCCAGGGCCAGGGCATGCCCTGGCTCGCCTCGCTGCTCGGCGGGGCCGGCGGCATCCAGCGCGGCATGGGCGGCGGCGCCTTCATCACCATCGTGGCGCTGTTGCTGCTGCTCTGCCACGGCCTCGCCTATCGCGGCATCTGCCGCGGCGACCTGTTCACCACCTCCTCGATCGGCATCGTCATCCTGCTGATCGGGCTGTTCATCTTCTACCCGGTCTCGACCATCCTGCGCAGCGCCCTGCTCGATCAGGCGGGCGCCTTCGCTCCGGCCGCCTTCCTCGCGCGTTTCTTCGATTCCTCGATCTGGGGGCTGGGCTGCCTCACGGCCAACGTCAATTGCGGCGTCGCCTGGAACACGCTGGTGCTGGCGGTGCTCTGCGGCGTCATCACCACCCTGCTCGGCCTCGCCTGCGCCCTCCTGATCCTGCGCACGGGCATGCCCGGCAAGCGCGTCATGCGGGCGTTGACGGTGCTGCCGATCATCACCCCGCCCTTCGTCATCGGCCTCGCCCTGATCCTGCTCTTCGGCCGTGCCGGCGTGGTCTCGACCTTCCTCTACGAATGGTTCGACGTGCCGCGCTCGCGCTGGCTCTATGGCCTGCCCGGCGTGCTGCTGGCGCAGGTTCTGGCCTTCGCGCCGATCGCCTTCCTCGTCCTGATCGGCGTGGTGCAGGGCATCTCCCCCAGCCTCGAGGAGGCCTCGCAGACGCTCGGCGCCAAGCGCTGGCAGACCTTCCGCACCGTGACCTGGCCGCTGCTGAAGCCCGGCATCGCCAATGCCTTCCTGCTCGGCTTCGTCGAGAGCATGGCGGATTTCGGCAATCCGCTCGTGCTCGGCGGCAATTTCGAGGTCCTCTCGACCAAGATCTTCTTCGCGGTGGTCGGCGCGGCCTACAACCAGGGCCAGGCGGCGGTGCTCGCCATCATCCTGCTCGCCTTCACGCTCGGCGCCTTCTGGGTGCAGCAGCGCTGGCTCGGCGGCAAATCCTACACGACCGTCACCGGCAAGGGCGATGCCGGCCTGCCGACCCCGCTGCCGCGCCGCATCACCTGGCTCGCGGCGGCCGCGATCGTGCCCTGGGTCGCGCTGACCTTCGTGATCTATCTCGTCATTCTCGTCGGCGGCTTTGTGAAATCGATGGGCCGCAACCACACCCCGACGCTGGAGCACTATGCCACCGGCTTCGCGATCGACTTCAGCAACGGCATCTATTTCCAGGGCTCGGCCTGGAACTCCTTCTTCACGACCGTCAAGGTCGCGGCGATCTCGGCGCCCCTGACTGCGATCATCGGCCTGCTCACGGCCTATCTGCTGACCCGCCAGCGCTTCGCCGGGCGTGGCACGCTCGAATTCGCGACGATGCTCTCCTTCGCCATTCCCGGCACGGTGCTGGGCGTGGCCTATATCCTCGCCTTCAACGTGCCGCCGATCGAGATCACCGGCACAGGGCTGATCCTCGTCATCGCCTTCGTCTTCCGCAACATGCCCGTCGGCGTCCGCTCCGGCATCGCCGGCCTGTCGCAGATCGACAAGAGCCTGGACGAGGCCTCGACCACGCTGCGCGCCCGCAGCTTCACCACGCTCTGGCGCGTCGTGCTGCCGCTGCTGCGGCCGGCGCTGGTCTCGGCCCTGGTCTATTCCTTCGTGCGCTCGATGACCGCGGTCAGCGCGGTGATCTTCCTGGTCTCGGCCGAGTACAACCTCGCCACCGCCTATATCGTCGGGCGCGTCGAAGCCGGCGAATTCGGCCTCGCCATCGCCTATTCCTCGGTGCTGATCGTCTTCATGGCGCTGGGAATCGGCCTGATCCAGCTCGGCGTCGGCGAGCGCAAGCTCGGCCGGCGCGCCCGCGTGGCGGCCTCCGCGGCGCCCGCGCCCGCTCCCGCCATCGGATAAGGATTTTTGCAGATCATGGCGAAGGCCGGCCCCGCATCCGTCGAATTCCGCAACGTCTCCATGCGCTATGGCGCGGTGACGGCCGTCGACAATGTCAGCTTCACCGTCGAGGCGGGCAAGCTGGTGACGCTGCTCGGCCCCTCCGGCTGCGGCAAGACCACGACCCTGCGCATGATCGCGGGCCTCGAGATCGCCAGCGACGGGCAGATCCTGATCGGCGGACAGGACGTCACCAAACTCTCGGCCGCGGACCGCGACGTCAGCATGGTCTTCCAGTCCTATGCGCTGTTTCCGCATATGAGCGTGCTGGAGAACGCCGCCTATGGGCCGACCGTGAAGGGGCTCGGCAAGGAGAAATCCCGCGAAATGGCGCTGGAGAAGCTGGCGCTCGTCGGCCTCAAGGGCTTCGAGAACCGCTATCCCTCCGAATTGTCGGGCGGCCAGCAGCAGCGCGTCGCCGTGGCGCGTGCCCTCGTGCTCGAGCCGCAGGTGCTGCTCTTCGACGAACCTCTGTCCAATCTCGACGCCAAGCTGCGCCGCCGGGTCCGCGAGGAAATCCGCGAACTGCAACAGGACCTCAACCTGACCGTGGCCTATGTCACCCATGACCAGGAGGAGGCGTTGGCCGTCTCCGACAAGATCATCGTCATGTCGAACGCGAAGATCGCCCAACAGGGCGCCCCGCGCGAGCTCTATGAGGAGCCGGCCAACGCCTTCGTCGCCGACTTCATCGGCGATGCGAACCTGATCGACGTGACCGTGACCGCCGTCGCGGACGGGCGGGCCACCGTCGCGATCGGCCCGGCCAGCGTCAGCCTGCCGGCCCGGGGGCTTCCCGCGGGTCCCGCCCGCGTCGCGATCCGCCCCGAAAGCCTGCTGCTGACCGGGCAGGCCGGCCCGGGCTCACTGCCCGGAACGGTGCGCAAATGCGCCTATCTCGGCAACCATCTCGACCTGATGGTCGAGACACAGGTCGGCGAACTCTTCGTCGTGCAGTATGGCCACCATCCGATGCTGGCAGCCGGGACACCGGTGAATCTCACGCTCGCCGGCTCGGGCGTAACGCTGATCCCGCCCAACTGAGCGGAACCGCCGCCTAGACAGGCAGTTTCGCTCTCACAGCCGCATTATGAGCACGTTTTGCATGCATCAGTGCTAAGTTGGCTAATGAAAAAGCAGCGATTGTGGCGTATCCTCGCGCCCTGAATCGGAGAAAGACCCGGCGGCGATGACCACGAACGACAGCGCGACCATGATCCTGCTTCACCTCGCCGGGGGCGTCGCGCTGCTGATCTGGTCCGTTCGACTGGTCCGCACCGGGGCGATGCGCGCCTTCGGCGGCTCGCTCAGGCAGGCCTTGCAGAGCTTCACGCGCAACCGCTTCGCAGCCTTCGGCAGTGGCGCGCTCGTCACCATCGTCCTGCAGAGTTCGACCGCGACGACGCTGCTCGTTTCCTCCTTCGCCGGCCGCAAGCTGATCGCGCCGGCCATGGCGCTCGCCGTGCTGCTCGGCGCCAATCTCGGCACGTCCCTCGCCGCCTTCGTGATCTCGATGGATCTCGGCTGGCTCTGGGGCCTGTGTCTGGCGATCGGCGTCGCGCTCTATCTCGGCCATGAGGCGATGGACCGGGCCCGCAATATCGGGCGCATCCTCGTCGGGATCGGGCTGATCCTGCTGTCGCTGATCGAGCTGAACGCGGCCGCCGCGCCGCTCGCCCAGTCGCCCACCTTCCGCACCTTGCTTTCGGCGCTCGCCAGCGAGCCGCTGCTGGCCGTTCTGGTCGCTGTCGCGGCCACTTGGCTGACCCATTCCAGCATCGCGGTCATCCTGCTGATCGCGACCTTCGCCGCCTCCGGCCTGTTCCCGCCGGCAACCGCGCTGACGCTGGTGATCGGCGCCAATCTCGGCAATGCTCTGATCCCGGTGCTGGATCAGCTCGGCTCGCCCGTGGCGCAGCGCCGCGCCGCCATCGCCAATTTCGCGACCCGGTTGCTCCTGGCCGCCGCCGTGCTGCCCTTCGTGGCGCCGCTCTCCGGCTGGCTGCTGGCCCTGCCTTCGGCGGATGCGCGGGTCGCCATCGAGTTCCATGTCGCGCTCAACATGGTCGGGGCCGTGCTCTTCCTGCCCTTCGTGACCCCGGTGGCCGCTCTGGTCGAGCGCCTGATGCCGGATCGCGACACCGCCGAGGCCGAGGTCGCCCCGCGCTATCTCGATCCGAACGCCCTCGACAGCCCGACCGAGGCGCTCGCCTGCGCGATGCGCGAGGCGCTCCATCTCGGCGACCGCGTCGAGCGCATGCTGCGCGACACCATGACCCTGCTGGAGAGGGACGAGCTCAAGCTCTCGCGCGCGATCGCCCAGGCCGATGACGGCGTCGATTCGATCCACGAGGCGATCAAGCTCTATCTGGTGCGCGTCTCGCGCAACGAACTGAGCGACGAGGAAGGCCGCCGGCTGCTCGAGATCATCACCCTGATCACCAATCTCGAGCATATCGGCGACATCATCGACAAGAACCTGCGCGAACTCGCCGAGAAGAAGATCCGCAAGCGCTATGCCTTCTCACCGGAGGGGCTGGCGGAGATCCGCGATTTCCACCAGCGCGTGGCCTCGGGCCTGGGTCTCGCCCTCAACGTCTTCGCCACGCGCGATCTCGCTTTGGCGCGGCAGCTCTTCGCCGAGAAGGCGACGATGCGCGATGCCGAACGCCGCGCCACCGAAAGCCATTTCGAGCGGCTGCGCGACGGGCGCCCGGAATCGATCGAGACCAGCGCGATCCATCTCGACATCATCCGCGATCTCAAGCGCATCCACGGCCATGTCGCCTCGATCGGCTATCCGATCCTGGAAAGCGCCAATGCCCTGCGCGAGAGCCGTCTGATGGAGACCAAGGAGGCGCGCGCCCGTCAGGAGCGCGACAGCCTGATGTCCGCCGCGCAGCCGGGGCGCTGAGCCCGGCAGCGGCCGATCCTCTCAGGCGGCGAGCGCCATCGTCGCCTGGCGGATCGCGGTGGCGAGCTCCGGTTCGTCGACGAGATCGGCAGCGTCCTCGGGGCTGAACCAGCGGCTCTCGCGCTGGCCCTGCTCGGCCCAGACCGGCAACTGGCGCTCGACCTCGAGCAGGAACAGCGTCACCTCGCAGAGCACGAAATGGTCCGATTTGCGCTTCCAGTAGGTGTAGCGGCCGGCCGGCTCCTTGACGATGCGCCCGACGACGCCGGCCTCTTCATAGGCCTCGCGCGCCGCCGCCTCGGGAGCTGTCAGGCCCTTGATCGGCCAGCCCTTGGGCACGATCCAGCGGCGCGTCGTGCGCGATGTGACGAGCATGACCTCGAGCCTGCCATTGGGCAGGCGCCGTACCGGCATCGCAGCGATCTGCGCGCGCGGCACTCCAGCCGAGGCCTTGGTCTTCTTCATCGATCGGTGTCGCCCCTCGCCTGGCGCAGCGCGCGCGATTCGCGCTGCTCTGTCGGCGATTCAAATATTGCGCCAAAGGCCGGAGATGGAAAGACCATTCCACATCTCCGCCCATCGCATTTGGGGGCGCCTGGCGCGCAGACAAGGGGCTGCGCGCGACGGTCGCGGCCGCTCAGCCGGAGACCGGTTCGACTCCGCACCATTCGGCCACGAACAGGGCCATGGAACCGGTGATGCGCTTCACCGAGGCGAGGCTGACGCGCTCGTCGAAGGCGTGGATGTTCTCGCCCATCGGGCCGTAGCAGAGCGCCGGGATCTTGTCGTAGAGCGCATGGACGCGGGCATCGAGATAGGCCGGCGTCATGAAGGACTGGAGCGGCCGCCCCATGGCGGCCTCATGCGCGCGGCCCAGCACCGCTTCCGCCTCGCTGCCGGGCTCCAGCACATAGCCCTCGGCCCAGAAGCCGTTGAAGGTCACCTTGGGAGGGTTGTTGGCGAGGAAGCTGTCGCTGCGCGACGCGGTCCTGATGCAGTCCTCGATGCGCTGGGCGATCTCCTGAGCGGCGACGCCGGGATAGAGCCCGACGCGGCAATCGACGCGGCACCAGCAGGGCACGGAGGAGGCCCAGTCGCCGCCCTCGATCTTGCCGATATTGAGGTTGATCGGGTGGGCCTGGTCCTCGAAATGCTCCCGGCCGACCTTCTCGGCGTTGAACTCTTCCTCGAGCTTGCGCAGCGCCGCGATCACCCGATAGGCGGCATCGATCGCATTGGCGCCCGCGCCCATCTCGCGGACATGGACAGGCACGCCCCGTACCTCGAACTGGAACCAGATCACGCCGGCATTGGCGCGGCACAGCATCTCGTATTCAGGCTCGGGAATCAGCGCCGCATCGGCGCGGTAGCCGCGCAGATGCGTCATCAGCGCGCCGTTGCCGGTCGATTCCTCCTCGACGACCGACCCGAGATAGAGCGTCGCCGCCGGCTGCAGGCCGATGCGCCGGAGAGCGTCGAGGCAGGCGAAATTGGCGCCGTGCCCGGCCTTCATGTCGGCGCCGCCGCGGCCATAGAGCCAGTCGCCCTCGATCACGGGGTCGAAGGGCGCATGGGTCCACTGCTCGACCGGCCCGGTCGGCACCACATCGACATGCGCCTGCAGGATCAGGGAACGGCCCTTCTCCTCGCGCGGATGGTGGATGCCGACGAGGATCGGCGCGTCGGAATGATGCTCGGAGAACGGCCCGCCGCCGGGATGGGCCTTGATCGCGGCCTCGTCCATCTTGAAGCGGTCGACCGTGAAGCCGCGCTCCCGCAGCGCCCGGTAGACGAAGTCCTGGCAGGCGTGCTCCTCGCCGCGCAGCGAGGGAAAGCGGATCAGCTCCTGCGTGAAGGCGATCTGCTCGGCGAAGCCGGCCTCGACGGAAGCCAGGATTTGGTCGCGAAGGGCGGGATCGAGAGGCATGGTCATAGGGCTCCTGGGAGAGGGCGTCATGGTCGGGCTCGACCCGACCATCTCGGAAACCAGTGTCGTCTCGTTACGTCATCAATGCCCGAACCGCCCGGCGCCCGGCACGGCGGCCAGCAGCGCCCGCGTATAGTCGTGGCTCGGCGCGGCGAAGAGTGCCGCCGTCGGCCCCGCCTCGACGATCCGGCCACGCTGCATCACCGCGATACGGTCGCAGATCTGGGCCGCAACGCGCAGGTCATGCGTCACGAACAGGATGGCGAGCCCGAGCCGCTGCTGGATGTCCTTGATCAGCGTCAGGATCTGCGCCTGGACCGAGACGTCGAGCGCCGAGACCGCCTCGTCGGCGACCAGCACGTCCGGTTCCAGCGCCAGCGCGCGCGCGATGCCGATGCGCTGGCGCTGGCCGCCCGAGAATTCATGCGGATAGCGGTCGATCGCATTGGCCGAGAGGCCGACCAGTTCGAGCAGCTCGGCCGCCTTCGCCAGCGCCTCGGACCGCAAGGTGCCATGCGCCACCGGCCCGTCCGAAATGATGCGCCCTACCGTCTGGCGCGGATTGAGCGAGGCGAATGGGTCCTGGAACACCATCTGGATGCGCTTGCGCTGGGCACGCAGCGCCGCCGGCTTGAGATCGCTCAGCACGAGATCGCCCGCCGCTGCGCTGCTCAGGCGGATTTGGCCGGCATCGGGCTCGATCAGCCGCAGGCAGCAGCGCCCGACGGTCGATTTGCCCGAGCCCGATTCGCCGACCAGCCCCAGCGTCTCGCCGCGCCGGAGCGAGAAGCTGATGTCGTCGGCCGCCCTGACCTCGCGCGCGGTGCCGAACAAGCTGCGCTTGCGATAGACCTTGCCCAAGCCTTCCACCGTCAGCACCGGCGCCGAGTCCGGCAGCGGCGCCCGCTCCGGCGGCGTCAGCGAGGGCACGGCGGCCAAGAGCTTCTGCGTATAGGGGTGGTTCGGCGCGCCGAGCACCTGATCGACCGTGCCCTCCTCGACCAGGACGCCCTTTTCCAGAACCGCGATGCGGTCGGCGATCTCGGCGACGACGCCCATGTCATGGGTGATGAACAGCACGGCGGTGCCGTGCTTGTGGCGGAGGTTGTCGATCAGCTTGAGGATCTGCGCTTGCGTCGTCACGTCGAGCGCGGTCGTCGGCTCGTCGGCGATCAGGAGCTTGGGCTCGAGCGCGAGCGCCATCGCGATCATCACGCGCTGGCGTTGCCCTCCCGAGAGCTCATGCGGATAGGCCCGCGCCAGCCGCGGCGGATCGGGCAGGCCGACCTCGGCGAGCAGCTCGACGGCGCGACGCTGCCGCTCGGAACGGCTGTGCAGCCCATGCGCCTCGAAGGTCTCGACGATCTGATCCGCCACCCGCATCACCGGGTTGAGCGAGGTCATCGGCTCCTGGAAGATCATGCCGACCTCGCGGCCGCGCAGATCCTGCATCGCCGCCTCGTCGAGCTGCAGCAGATCGCGCCCGGCAAGGCGGATCGCGCCGCCGGCCGGCTTCACCGCCTTGGGCAGGAGCCCCATCACCGCATGGGCGATCATCGACTTGCCGGAGCCGGACTCGCCGACGACACAGAGCGTCTCGCCGGCCCCGATCGTCAGCGAAACGTCGGCGACCGCATGGGGCCGGTCGGCCAGCGCCGGCAAAGCCAGCGTCAGCGTCTCGATGGCAAGGACGGGGGCCGGCTTGGCCATGACCTCGCTCATTCGCGCCCCCTGGCGAGGCGCGGGTTCAGCGCGTCGTTCAGGCCCTCGCCGGCGAGGTTGAGCGCAAGCACCGTCAGGAAGATCGCGAATCCGGGAAAGAACGAGATCCACCAGGCGTCGAGCAGGCGCGTGCGCCCGGCGCCGACCATATAGCCCCAGCTCATCAGGTTCGGATCGCCCAGCCCGAGGAAGGAGAGCGAGGATTCGAGCAGGATGGCCGAGCCGATCATCAGCGAGCCCATCACGATGATCGGCGCGATGGTGTTCGGCAGGACCTGGCTGAAGATGATGCGGGGCGTCGACTGGCCGATGGTGACGGCAGCCTGGACATATTCTCGCGTCTTCAGCGACAGCACCTCGCCCCGCACCAGCCGCGCCACCGGCGGCCATGAGACGACGCCGATCGCGATCACGATCGAGCCCAGCGCCGGCTGCAGGATCGCCACCAGCACGATCGCCAAAGCGAAGGAGGGGATGGTCTGGAAGAACTCGGTGAAGCGCACCAGCGCATCGACGAAGCCGCCGGCATAGCCCGCCGCCGCACCCAGCGGCACGCCGATCAGCAGTGCCACCAGCGTCGAGACCACGCCGATCATCAGCGAGACCCGCGCGCCATGAACGAGGCCGGCGGCGAGGTTGCGCCCCAGCGTGTCGGTGCCCAGCGGGAAGCGCTCCATCACGAAGGGCGCCAGGAAGGGCCGGCCGACCGGGCGCCAGGGCGACTGCGGATAGAGCGTCGGCGCCAGCAGCGCGAAGGCGACGACCGCGAGCAGGATGACGAGGCCGAATACGGCGCCACGATTGCGGCAGAACCGCTTGAGGAAGTTCATGGGCAGCCCTCGCCGTCATGCTCGCCCTTGTGGCGAGCATCCACGTCTTGAACACAGGCCTCGACGAGCGAAGGCGTGGATGGTCGGGACAAGCCCAACCATGACGGAGAGGCCGGCGCCATCACGACGCGGCCTCGATGCGCGGATCGGCGATCCGGTAGATGAGATCGGTCAGGATGTTGAAGCCGACGACCATGGCCGAGGACATGAAGAAGACACCGAGCAGCACGGAATAGTCGCGCACCAGCGCATCGAACATCAGCCGGCCGATGCCCGGCCAGGCAAAGACCGTCTCGGTGAGCACGGCGCCGCCGACGAGCTGGCCCGCCTGCAGCCCCGCCAGCGTAACCACGGGCAGGATGGCGTTGCGCGCCACATGGCGGCGCGAGACGATGCCGGGCGAAAGCCCCTTTGCGCGCGCGGTCTTGACGAAATCGGCGCCCGCCACCTCCAGCATCGACGCCCGCATCATCCGCGCATAGAGCGCGGTGAAGAACAGGCCGAGCGTCAGCGCCGGCAGGATCAGGTGGTGGCCGATGTCGAGCGCCCGCGCCAGGCCGGTATGGTTCGCGCCGATCGTCTCGTAGCCGACATTGGGGACGAGGCCGAGCTTCAGCGCGAAGACGATCTGGCTCATCAGCGCGATCCAGAACAGCGGCGTCGCATAGAAGACGAGCGAGAGCGTCGTGATCAGGCTGTCCGACCAGCGCCCGGCCCGCCGCGCGGCCAGCGCGCCCATCACCACGCCGAGCCCGAGCGAGATCAGGAAGGCCGCGCCGGTCAAAAGCAGCGTCGCCGGCAGCCGGTCGAGCACCAGCGTCAGCACCGGCTGCTGCTGCCGGTAGCTGAAGCCGAGATCGAAGGTCAGATAGCCCTTGAGATAGATCCAGAGCTGGGTCAGCAGCGGCTCGTTCAGGCCGAAGCGCTCGCGCAGCTGTTCCAGGAGCTGCGCATCGGCCGCCCCCGCCTCGCCGGCCAGCACCTGCGCCGGATCGCCCGGCGCGGCACGGATCAGGAAGAAGTTGAGCACGGCGATCGCGAGCAGCGTCAGGACGCCCTTGGCCAGCCGGCTGGAAAGGAAGTGCAGGAGGTTCATGCAGTCATGGTCCGGACGGATAGGCTCTCGCCGTCATGCTTGCCCTCGTGGCGAGCATCCACGCCTTGAACACCATCCTCGGTCGACGAAGCCGTGGTTGGTCGGGACGAGCCCGACCATGACGAGATGCGCGTGATCACCCGATAGGGGGCGACCCCGATCACTCTTTCCACGCGTCCTTGAAGCCGTCGTTCACGCCGATCGCGGTGGTGACGAGGTTCTTGACGTTGCAGCGATAGATCGTCGGGAAATCCATCTCCAGCAGCCAGAGCACCGGCACCTCGTCGACGAGCAGCTTCTGCACCTTGGTGTAGAGCTCCTGGCGGGCCGCATCCGTGGGCGCGATCGCGGCTTCGGCGAAGAGCTTGTCGACCTCCGGGTTCACATAGGCGCCCTGGTTGCCGAAGGGGTTGCCCTTGACGATGTTGGTCGAGATGTAGTTGCGCGCCACGCCGGTCGCCGGGTCGCCGAGCTGGTAGAGGAAGTTGAAGGTCAGATCGAAATCGCCGTTGCTGGCCTTCTGCGTCCAGCCCGGCACATCGGTGGTCTCGATCGAGACATTGATGCCGACATCGGTCAGGTTCTGCTTGATGGCTTCCGCCCAGCGGCTCCAGACCTCGCCATAGGGCAGCGCCAGGATCTTGAGCGGCTCGCCCTTGTAGCCGGAGGCCTTGACCAGTTCCTTCGCCTTGGCCGGGTCGAATCCGTATTTCGGCACGTCGGGCGAGTAGAACTTCGTCTTGGAGGAGATCGGCCCGGTCGGCAGCTTGCCGAGGCCGCCCCAGACGACCTCGCGGCCGAATTCGCGGTCGATCGCGAACATCATCGCCTGGCGGAACTGCTTGTTGGCGAGCGGGCCGCCGCGCGCGATGTTCGGGGTCACCCAGGCATGGGGCGCGAACATCTCCCAGCCCTTGGTGGTGACGCAGGTGTTGGGCAGCTTGGAGAGGCGGGCGACGTCATAGACGTCGACGGAGCCGCCGGTCAGCACATCGACCTTGCCGGTCTCGTAGGCGACGGCGCGCGCAGCCGCGTCGGGGATGATCTGCCAGTAGATCTCGGCGAGGTTCGGCTTGCCCTTCTGCCAGTAGTCCTCGTTCTTCACGAGGTGAATATAGGAGCCCTTCTTCCACTCCTTGAGCTTGAAGGGGCCGGTGCCGATCGGCGTGTTGTTGGCCGGATTGGCGCGATAGTCGGTGCCGTCATAGATGTGCTTGGGGATCATCGGCGCGCCGGCGGCTTCCTGCGAGAGCAGGAGCGGGCCGAAGGGCTGCTTCAGCGTGATCCGCACCGTCAGATCGTCGACCTTCTCGATCTTCTCGACCTGGTTGTTGGCGATCGGGCGCCAGCGCGGATGCACCTCGCGCAGGAACTTGTCGAGCGAGAAGACGACATCGTCGGCCGTGAACGGCTTGCCGTCATGCCACTTCACGCCTTCCTGGAGCTTGAAGGTGTAGACCTTCGAATCGGCCGAGATCTCCCAGCTTTTGGCGAGCGAAGGCTGCGGCTGCAGCTTCTCGTCATAGCGCAGCAGCGACTCGTAGATGTTGCCGGCGACCATGTTGGTCGGGCCGTTCTGGTTGAGGCCCTGCATCAGCATCGGCGGCTCGGGCTGGACGACGACATGCACGGTCCCGCCCTGTTTCGGTGTCTGAGCCAGGGCCGGCAGGCCCGCGCTCACGAGGCCGATGAGGCCGAGCGCCGTGGCGGCCGCCAGCCGCCCCCGAAGGACTGATGAAGTCGTCATGGATCTCTCCCTTTGTACGTCACGCCGTCGCGCGTGGCGGAGCCCCCTCAGACTCCGTCCGGCGCCGACTAGAACACAGCATGCAGCCGTCGCACAGGCCATCGGCCCGTGCGGTGGCGCGGGAGAGCTTTCAAGTTACGGGCCATGATGGGGCGCGTGCGGCCGCTTTCGCACGATGTTGCGCGCGACGGCCCGGAGGGAAAACAATCGGGGAAAGGACCGTGCCGGGCACTGCGCCCGGCACATGGCCGCCGGGCGCAGGATGCGGGGGCCGGCGAGCGGATCGCCGGCCGCGAAGCGTGTCTCAGAGCTTTTTGCCGTCCTTGCCGAACTGCTTGAGGAAGGCCGTCAGATCGGCGATTTCCTTGTCGTTCTTGATGCCGGCGAACACCATCTTCGTGCCCGGGATCTTGGCGCGCGGGTCCTTGATGTATTCGGCGAAGACCGCCTCGTCCCAGGTGATGCCGGAGTTCTTGTTCGCCGCCGAATAGCTGTAGCCATCGACCGTGCCCGCGGTCCGTCCGAACAGCCCGTTCAGCTGCGGGCCGACAATGTTCTTGGCGCCCTCGCCGATCTGGTGGCAGGCGCGGCACTTGTTCCAGGAGCGCTCGCCGGCGGCGACATCCTGCGCTGAAGCCGGGGCGGCGAGGAGGACGGGCGAAAACAGCGCGGACAGGGCGGCGAGGCGGGCGAGAGCGTGCATGCGGGTATCCTTGGCTTGCGGCGCGGGTCGGCGAGCGGCCGAACCCTGGAACTGGCATAATCCAAAGAGGGCGCTCGGCTAAGGGGCCAATTCGACGCGGAGCATCCGGTTCCCTCAGGCGAGACGGCTGATCCAGTCCGCCACCGTCGCGGTGAAGGCATCCGGCCGCGACACCGGGAAGAGGTGCCCGCCGGTATCGAGCATCGTCTTGGCGCAGCCGGGCAGGGCAGCGACGATCTCCTCCTGGAGGAAGGCGGGCACGATCATGTCGTCGCGGGCGCCCAGCACCAGCACCGGAACGGTCAGAGCCGCCATCTGATCGCGGCCGTCGAAGGCCAGCAGCGCATCGATCCGCTCGCGCATCACCTCCTGCTGCACGGCGGTCAGCGGCGCGGCCGCCAGTGCCGCCTCGTAGACATGCCAGTTGGCCTCGATCCAGGCCGGCGGATAGGCGCAGAGCACCGAGGTGGCAGCGTATGCTTCCGGGTTCGTTCCGATGATCTCGCGCCGCGCGCCGAAATAGCCGGCCATATAGTGGTTCGGCCTTAGCCAGCTCCCGCTCAGGATCAGCCCGCCGACCCGCTCGGGGGCGAGATGCGCGAGCGTCTGAGCGATGCAGCCGCCGGTCGAGTGGCCGAGCACCACGGCCCGGTCGATCCCGGCCTCGTTGAGTACGGCCAGACAGTCCCGCGCGAGGGTCTCGATGCTGCAGGCGTCGCTGCCGCGCGTGCTGGCGCCGATGCCGCGCTGATCGAAGCGGATGACGCGGAAGGAGCGAGCCAGCGTCTCGGCGATGCTCGCCCAGAAGGCCGCGCCGCCGCCCAACCCGGTGACCAGGAGCAGGGGCTGGCCGCGGCCTTCCACAAAGGCGCTCAGCACGGCGCCATCCGAGGTGCGGACATCGAAGCCGGCCGGGGCGGGCAGGTCGCTCTGGTGAGCGGTCATGGGGCAACCTCCTTCTCGACCGGTGCGTTGCGGCCCGGCATTGCGCCAAGGATGGCGCAGCCGACCGGGCACCGCCATGGTCGCGACGGCAGGGGCGAGACGCGGTCGGCGCAGGACAGTGCCGCATGAACCAGCCTTCGCCCCCCGGCGACCGATAGGATATCGGTCAGTCCCATGCTCCTCCGCTTGACCGTGGAGCATCGGGCATGGGCAACTGCATCGCGGGCGGGAAAGGCGGGCGTCATGGCTGGGATCAGGGATGGAGCGACGGGGTCGGGTGAAGGGGCTCTGGACCGCCGCCGACTCATGCGCGCCGCCACCCTGCTCGGCCTCGGCGGCCTGCCGCTGGCTGCCCTGGCGCAGACCACGGCGGAGCGCGCGCCGACCGCCGGGCTGGTGACCGATCTGCGGGGGGACGCGATGGCCCAGCTCCGCGAGACGCGGCGCAGACTCGCGACCGACGGCCCCGTTTTCGTCGGCGACCGGGTCGAGACGGGCGAGGGCGCCCGCGCCGGTTTTCGCCTCGGCCGGGCCACCGATCTGCGCCTCGGCGAGAACACCCGCATCACCATCGACCGTTTCATCGTCGATGCCGGCGGCACCATCAGCCTGGGCGCGGGTGCGCTCCTGGTCGACAAGGCACCCGGCAGCGAGGCCGGGCGGATCCGCATCCGCTCCTCCTATGGCTTGATCGCGGTGCGTGGCACGCGCTTCTTCGCTGGCCCGAGCAACGGCGTTTTCGGCGTCTTCGTCGAGCGCGGCGAGGTTGCCGTGCGGGCCGCTGGCCGGGAGGTCGTGCTGACGGCGGGCGAGGGCACGGACATCGCCCGCCGCGGCGCCGCGCCGACGCCCGCCCGGCGCTGGGGTGAGGCGCGCATCGCGGCCGCGCTCGCCCAGATCGCCTGACGATGGAGTCCTCCGCCATCGCGGCCATGCTGGGCGAGGCCGGCTTCTTTGCCGGGCTGCCGCCGCAGGCGCTGCTCGACTGCGCCGCCGAGTTCCGCGAGCAGCGCTTCGAGGCCGGCCAGATGCTGTTCGCCCGCGGCGAGCCGGGGGACCGTCTTCTCCTCGTTGCGGAGGGACGCGTGCGCCTGTCCGTCACGACCGAGGAAGGCCGCGAGCTCAGCATGCGCCACGCCGCGCGCGGCGAACTGCTCGGCGAGATCGCGGTTCTCGATGGCGGAACCCGCAGCGCCGACGCCGTGGCGATCACGCCGGTCCTGGCCCTGTCCCTGCGCCGGGCGGCGCTCGACCAGCTCAGGGCGCGCCATCCCGAACTCTCGGCCGGGATCATCGCCTTCCTCTGCCGCCGCCTGCGCCAGACCACCGACCAGCTGGAAGGCATCGCGCTCTACCCGATCGAGGCGCGGCTCGCGCGCTTCCTGCTGGTGGGGCTCGCCGGGCGCCGTGCCGCGCCCGGCAAGCGCGTGCCGCTCGACGTGGCGTTCTCGCAGGGCGAGCTGGCGCAGCTGCTCGGTGCCAGCCGGCCCAAGGTGAATGCGGCGCTCGGCGCGCTCGAACAGGCCGGCGCCATCCGCCGCACGGCCGACCGTCTCTTCTGCGACCCCGATCTTCTCGCCCGAGCGGCCGGAACGGGCGATGGCTGAGAGCCGGCTGCGGCCGTCCAGGCCCGTCTTCGCCGGCCTGCTGGCGGGATTGGCCGTGCTCCTGCTGGCGCAGACGGCGCCTTCCGCCTGGCGCGACGGCTTGCGGGAGCGCGTCTTCGACCTGACGCTGGACGCGAGTGCCCCGTGGCGCCCGGCCACGCCCGAGACCCGTATAGCCTTCGTCGCCATCGACGACACGAGCCTGGATGCGGTCGGCCCCTGGCCCTGGCCCCGCGAGACGCTGGCGCGACTGGTCGCGGAAGTCACGGCCGCCAGGCCCGCCGCCGTCGCTATCGACATCCTGCTGGCGGGGGAGGACGAGCGCTCGCCGGCGGCACTCGCCCGCCGGCTCGCCGAAGCCACCGGCCGCGCCGAGATCGCCGCGCTCGCCCCCACCCTGACGGACGGAGATCGGGCTCTCGCCACCGCCATCGCCGCGGGCCCGGTCGTCCTCGGCTGGGTGCTCGATCCACGCGGCGCCGATGCGCTCGCGCCGGTGCCGGTGCTGCTGCGCGAAGGCGTGTCGCTGGATGGGCTCTGGCGAGAGGCCGGCGCGAGCGGCCCGCCACCGAGGCTCGCGGCGGCCGCGGCGGGCGCGGGCACGCTGTCCCTGCCGGGCGACGCGGATGGTCTGGTGCGGCGCGTCCCGCTCTTCGTTGGAGCGGGCGGCGAGCTGCGGCCCGGGCTGGCCTTGGAAGCCGCACGCGTGGCGGCAGGCGCCTCGGGCTATCTGCTCTCGGCGGATCCGCCGCGGTTGACCTTCGGCGCGGTCAGCCGGCCCCTGCCGCCGGACGGGATGCTGCGGCTGCTGCCTGTGGCAGCCCCGCTTCCCGTCATCCCCGCCTCGGCCCTGCTGCAGGGCGGGGCCGATCTCGCCTCGCTCGCCGGAGCCGTCGTCGTCATCGGCGGCAGCGCGCCCGAACTCGGGGCGCTGCGGGCGAGCGCGCAGGATCCGCTCACCCCTTCCGCCCTTCTCCAGCTCCAGGCCCTGCGCCAGCTCGCCGCCGGCATCGTCCCCTTACGGCCGGCCGGGGCCACCCTCTGGGAGATGGCGCTGGCGGTGCTGTCCATCGCAGGCGCGGTCGTCGTCGCCCGTCGCCTCGGCCCGCTGCCGGCAGCCCTCGCGATGGCGATGCTGGTTGCCGCACTCATCCTCGGCAGCGCTCTTCTCGCCCGCGCCGACTGGCTGATCGATCCGACGCCGGCTGTGGCGGCGGCGCTGCTGGCCTTTCTCGCCGCCTCGCTCGCGGGATTTTCCGAAGCGCGCTGGCGCGAGAGCCGCTTGCGCCGCCGTTTCGAGCAGCATCTGGCGCCGGGCGTGGTCGAGCGCATCGTCGCGAGCCCGAACAGCCTCAGGCTGAGCGGCGAGCGACGCGAGGTCACCGCCCTCTTCACGGACATCGAGGGCTTCACCCGCACCACCCGCGAGGCCGGGCCGGAACAGCTCGTCGCGGTGTTGGACGGTTATTTCGAGGGCGTCACCCGCATCGTCGGCGAGCATGGCGGCATGGTCGACAAGCTCGTCGGCGACGCGGTCCACGCACTCTTCAACGCGCCGCTCGACCTCGAGGACCATCCGCGCCGCGCACTGGACTGTGCCGTCGCGATTCTCGCCTGGACGGAAGCGTACCGGGCGAGCGGTCCCGCCGCCGCGATCGGCCTCGGCCGCACGCGGCAGGGGCTGGAGACCGGCTTCGCCATCGTCGGCGACGTCGGCTTCGGCGCCAAGCTCGACTACACCGCCCATGGCGAGGCGGTGAACATGGCCGCGCGGCTCGAGGCGCTCAACAAGGAGCTCGGCTCGTCGATCTGCGTCGGTCCGGCCGCGGCGGCACGCTGCGATCCCGTCCGGCTGCGGCGGCTCGCCGAGGTCGATCTGCGGGGAATAGGCCCCGTCCCGGTGTTTTCGCCGGCCTGACGGGGCGGCTGCCGCAGCGTCCGCCCGGTCGCTGTTCCGCCTGGAACAGTCATCGGACCGAGAGTGGCGCAGGATCAGCTCATGCCGATCCTCACCGCATGGAGAGGATTGTCCCGAAAAAGGAGTTGACGCTATGGTTCAGCACTCGATCGACCTTCGTCGCGATCCGGCTGGGGAGCAGGGCGGCGACAGGCCTCGCCGGAGCCGCCGCATGACCCTGCGTTCCGTCACCACCGCCGTCATGCTCGGGCTCGCCGCGGTCGGCAGCGCCCCTGCCGCCATCGCCCACCCCGTCGCCGCGGCGCGGGCGCCGGCTCTGCTGCCGCTCGAACAGGCGTTCATGAAGGCGGCGACCGATCTCTTCGCCAAACTCCCCGCCGGCGGCGGCGAGGTCACGATGGTCATCGACCCCCTCATCGACGGTATCACCGGCATCCAGTCGGCGGCAACGCGCGGCTTCGACCGGCGCATCGCCGAACTGGTGGCCGAGCGTTATCCCCATGTGAAGGTCCTCGCCTTCACGCCCGAGAATGTCGCCAAGGCCCGCTTCGTCTTCATCGGCACCTTCAACACCATCAACAATGCCGGCCAGCCCGGCGGTGATCGCGACGCCTTCTGGATCTGCTTCGCCCTGGTCGAGCGCGAGGCCAAGACGGTCTATGCCCGCAGCGTCGCCCGCTCCACCGTCGGCGATGTCGATATCGCACCGGCCGCTTCCCATGCCGACTCGCCGGTCTGGGGGCTGGATGCCGCCACGCGCGCCTATATCGAGGCCTGCCAGCGCTCGCAGCCGGGTACGCCGGTCTCGCCGGCCTATCTCGACCAGCTCGGTGCGGCCGCCCGCATCCGCGAGGCCGGCGCGGCCTACGAGGCCGGCGACCATCGCCGCGCCCGCGATCTCTACCGCGAGGCGCAGGCCCAGCCCGGCGGCGACCAGCTGCGCGTGCTGAACGGGCTCTACCTCTCCTACGCCGCGCTCGGCGAGACCGGCGCGGCGGATGAGACCTTCGGCCAGATGGTCGAGCGCGGCTTCAGCCTCGGCCGGCTCGGCGTGAAGTTCCTGTTCGAGCCGAACTCCACCGCCTTCAACGCCGACCGCAAGCTCTCGGCGAGCTACCCCGCCTGGCTGCGCGAGATCGCGATGCGGGCGACGCGGGCCGGCGTCTGCCTCGAGGTCGTCGGCCATGCCAGCCGCACCGGCCCCGAGACCCTCAACGACAGGCTCTCCCGCGAGCGGGCGGAGCGCATCGCCGGGCTGATGAGTTCCCAGGCGCCGGGCATGTCGCAGCGGCTGCGGGCCACCGGTGTCGGCTTCCGCGAGACGCTGGTCGGCCTGCCGCGGGACGATGCCAGCACGGCGGTCGACCGCCGCGTCGAGTTCAAGACCGCGCCCTGCGCATGACCGCCCGGCCCTCCGCCCCAGCGCCGGCGGCAGGCCGGCGGGCCCTTCTCGAAGTCGCAGTCGCTGCGGCGGGCCTGGCACTGGCGGCTCCGGTCGCGGCGCAGACGGGCCCTCAGCCCGGCCCCGCCTCGGCCCTGCCCACGCTGAAGCTGGCGCCTGTGGCCCCGCCCCGCGATGCCGGCGCCGACATGGCCGCGCGCATCGCGGCCACCACCGACCGGGCCGCCTTGCTCGAGCTTCTGGCGGCTGGCGTCGAGAAGGCCCGGATCACGGCGCGGCTGGCGCAGCTCGGCTTCGTCGATCTCGCCGCGGGCGGCCAGCGGATCTGGCTGAAGCCGGGCGGCGGCGAGGGCTTCCGCGATTGCGCGGATTGTCCGGAGTTGGTGCTGGTGCCCGAAGGCGATGTCCGCATGGAGCTCCGGACGGGCACGACGCCGCGGATCGTCGAGGTCGCGCTGGCCCAGCCCTTCGCCGTCGGCCGCTTCGAGGTGACGCGGGCGCAATATAAGGCCTTCATGCAGCAATCCGGCCATGTCGTCGATCTCGGCTGCCATGTCCGGGCGCCGGTCTGGAAGCTGGATCCGACCCTGTCCTGGCAGGATCCCGGCTACCCGCAGGGCGACGACGAGCCCGTGGCCTGCGTCAGCCATGGCGATGCCAAAGCCTATGTCGCGTGGCTGTCCAAGCGCACCGGCCAGCGCTACCGGCTGCTGACCGACCCCGAATGGCACCATGTCGCGGCTTCCTCGGCGAAGGACATGGCCGATCCGGCGCGCCTTTGCGCCATCGGTAATGGCGCCGACGAGACCGCGAAGCAGGCGATGCCCTCCTGGACGGTTGCCCCCTGCCGTGACGGCTTCCGCACCACGGCGCCGGTCGGCCGCTTCGCGGCGAGCCCCTGGGGCCTGTCCGATCTCAGCGGCAATCTCTGGGAATGGGTCGACACCTGCCCGCCCGACCCTTCGGTGCCGGGCCAGCCCTTCCCGCCGCCGGTCTGCCGCGAGGAGGAGGGGCGCATCCTGCGCGGCGGCTCCTGGGCCGATCCGCCGGCGGCGCGGAGGCTCGATTCAAGGATCGTCAGCGAGCCCGGCATCCGCGATCAGGTCGCCGGATTTCGCGTCGCGCGCGACCTCGGCCATTGAGCGCGACGGTCACGCGGGACGGGCGCGCGGCGCCGACCGGCGAGTCGACCAGAGCCACGCGGTGGTCGCCGACAGCAGCAGCGCGCCTGCGATCTCGGTGCTCGGGATGGGCAGGAACAGGCCGACGCCGGCGAGAAACAGCAGCACCCGCTTCAGCCCGTCCAGCCTGATCATGAAGTAGCCCTCGATCGCCGCGTTGAGCGCCAGCACACCGAGGATCGCGGTGCCGACCGAAATCAGGATCTGGGCGGGTGATCCGATCAGCAGCAGGGCCGGCTGGTACATGAAGACGAAGGGCAGGAGGAAGGCGACCATCGCGATCCGGCAGGCGACCACCGCGATCAGCACCGGATTGGCCTTGGCGATCGAGGCCGCCGCGAAGGCCGCCACCGCCACCGGCGGCGTGATCGCGGACATCGAGGCGATGTAGACGATGAAGAGATGCGCCGGCAGCACCGCGACGCCGAGCGCGATCAGCGCCGGCGCCGCCAGCACCGCCGAGAGCGCATAGACCGCCGGGGTCGGCATGCCCATGCCGAGCACGATGATCACGAAGGCGGAGACGAGGATGGTCAGGATCGGGCTGCCGCCGGACATGTGGAACAGGCCGGAGCTGATCTTGCCGGTGAGGTCCGTCATCGAGAGCGTTCCGACGACGAGACCGGCGATGGCGCAGGCGACCCCGACGCCGATCATCCCGCGCATGCCGTCGCTCAGGCCGAAGAACAGCGTCTTGACGAGCCGGACCGGATCAGGGTGACGCAGCACGGCGACCGGCACGAGGGCGGCGCAGGCGAGCGCGCCCGCGAAGGCGGGCCGGTTCAGGCTCAGCACGCCCCAGACGAGCAGGCCGATCGGCACGAGATAGGCCCAGTCGCGCCGCAAGACGGCGAGGATCGACGGCGTCTCGCCCTCCGACATCGGCTGGAGCCCGTCGCGATGCGCCTTGAAATGCGCCGCGAGAAACACCGACTGGTAGTAGAGCAGGGCCGGGATGAGCGCCGACAGCGCGATCGTGGCATAGGGAATGCCGGTGAAGTCCGTCATCAGGAAGGCGGCCGAGCCCATCACCGGCGGCAACAGGGCGCCGCCCGTCGAGGCCGCCGATTCGATGGCGCCCGCATAGGTCCGGCTCGTGCCGGTGCGGATCATCAGCGGGATGCTGAACGATCCCGTGGTGACGACGTCGGCCGTCGGCGAGCCCGAGATCGAGCCGTAGAGGCCCGACGAGACCACGGCGACCTTGCTCGCCCCGCCGACCTGCTTGCCGACGAGGCTGTTGGCGATGTCGTAGAAAAAGTCGGCCCCGCCGATGCGGTCCAGCAACGCGCCGAAGACGACGAAGACGACGACGAGAAAGGCCGCGACCTCGAGCGCCGGGCCGAACAGCCCGTTGGTCGAGAAGACGAGATGGTCGACGATCTCCTGCGTGCTGAAGCCGCGATGCGCGAAGGAGCCCGTGAGTCGGTTGCCGAAGATCGCATAGGCCAGGAAGGTCGCGACCAGCACGACGAGGATCATGCCGATGCAGCGCCGCGTCGCCTCCATCACCAGCGCGATCAGCACGATCGAGGCGGCGATGTCGGCGGTCGAGAGTTCGTCGATCATCGGCAGCCGCATCTCGTGCACCGGCTGCATCCAGACGAAATAGCCGCAGGACCCTAGCGAGAGCGCGACCAGACACCAGGAGGGGGTGGAGCGTCCGGTCGGCCGCAGCGGATTGGCCGTCGTCGTCAGGAAGGCCAGCGACAGCACCGCGCCGAGGAAGAGGAACAGGGCGATCTCGCGTTTGATGTACCAGCCGAAGGAAATTGCGATCAGCAGCACCGCCGCCGACACGCCGATGACGTGCACCGTCCACTGCTCCGGCGTGCCGAGCTGGCGGGACCGTCCCGGTGCGATCAGCTTCAGCAGGGCGAGCATGGCGACACCTCGTTCTCTCGGCGGTGGAACGGGAGCGACGCTGCGGGCCTCACTTCAGCAGGCCGGCTTTCCGATAGGCGGCCTCGGCGCCGGGATGCAGCGCCAGCGGCGCGGTCTGCGTCAGGTTGACCGGCTCGAGCCGGGCCATCATCGCATGCGCCTGCCGCAGATAGTCGAAATGCTTGATCATCCCGTCGGCGATCAGGGCGGCATCCTCGTTCTTCATCTCGGCCGAGGCGAAGAGCACGACGCTGCCGGTGATGGTCGACACCGCCGCGGGCTGGAAGGCGTAGGTCCCGGCCGGCACGGTGATCGGCGCCGTGCCGAGCAGCGCGCCGAGCTTGGCGCTGGCCTCCGGCGAAATGCCGAGCATCTTGACCTTCATCTCGCGGGTGGCGCTGTTGATCTGCCCCGACGGGAAGGCGAGCATGTTGATGATGATGTCGGCCTGGCCGTTCTTCATCATCTCCAGGCCGGCATTGTAGTCGACATGGTGGATGCGCCCGCCCCAGGACTCGATGTCCTTGGCGCTGATGCCATAGGCCTTGAACACCTCTTCGCCGGTCACCGCCATCAGCGTGCCGCGCTGGTTGAGCGCGACGCGGACCGGCTTCTTGGCGGCGAGGATGCTCTCGAAGCTCTCGATGCCGGCATCTTCGCGGACGAGGATCTGCACCGCCGCCTGCGGGTCGATCAGGGCGATCGCGCGGAGGTTCGTGACCGGCGCCTTGAAAGGCTCCTCACCGGCCTGCGCGCGCTTCACCAGCTGGGCGTGGGCGATGCCGAGCTCGACCTTGCCGGTCGAGACGAGCTGGATGTTGGCTGCCTCGCGGCCGGGCTCGTAACCAAAGGCGACGCCGGGGGATTCCCGCCGGATCGTCTCGCCGATGGCGTTGCCGATCGCGCTCCAGGCGCCGCCGACCGAGCCGCCGGTCAGGGTGATCTTCTTCGCCGGAGCGGTCTGTGCCGCCGCAAGACCCGCGCCAAGGGCGAGCGCACCCGCCACCAGCGATGCCAATCCCAGTCTCTTCATGGTCACCCTCCCGGCCTCGTGTCGGGCGCGCCCGCAGGCGGGCCGCGCAACCGCATGGTGCCGGCCGATCGGATCGGCCGACGATCTGACGTAGCTGCCGTTCCCCGGCGGCTTCAAGCCGCCTTGTCGAATGCTGTCTTGCGTAGCACGAGGATGAGTTTGTTGGTGTGCATATGGCTTGTCAATGCTGTCCGACGATCGAAAACAGGGCGTGCGCTGCAGCAAAAATTTGCAACTCTCAGACGAAAACTGGGCTTGGTACGCCGAATTCGCGGGCTCACCCATCAAGCCCCCTGCCGTCATCAGCCTGTCACCGAATCCCTGCTTGACACGTCGGAACCCACTTCGCATCGTTGGTGTGCAAACAGTCATGAGATCGGGCCATCCATGCTATTCGCTCCCATGGCGATGCCCGCGAAGGCGGGCGGAGCGCGCGGCAGGGGCTGAGCATGTATGACCGTTTCACCACGCAGCGGCTGATCGACCTCTGGCTGAGCGAGGATATCGGCGCCTGCGACCTCACGGTCCAGCTCATGATCGAGCCGGACGAGACCGGCGCCTTCCGCATGAACGCCCGTGAACCGATGGTGCTGGCCGGCATCGACGTCGCCGCCAGCGTCTTTTCCCGCTACGAGCCCCGGCTTTCGGTCAAGGTCGAGGCCGCCGATGGCGACCGCGTCGAGAAGGGCGCGACGCTGATCCTCGTCGAGGGGCCGGCCCAGGGCATCCTCACCGCCGAGCGCACGGCGCTCAACATCGTCCAGAGGCTCTCCGGCATCGCGACCGAGACGGCCCGCTATGTCGACATCATCAAGGGCACGAACGCCCGGCTGATCGACACCCGCAAGACCACGCCCGGCCTGCGCATGTTGGAGAAGCATGCGGTCGCCTGCGGTGGCGGGCTGAATCACCGCCTCGGGCTCGATAACGGCGTGATGATCAAGGACAACCACATCGCCGTCTGCGGCGGCATCGCCCAGGCGGTCGAGCGCGCGCGGCGCAAGCTGCCCGTCCTGACCAAGCTCGAGGTCGAGTGCGACCGTTTGGAGCAGGTCCGCGAGGCCGTCGCCGCCGGTGCCGACGTGATCATGCTCGACAACATGCCGGTGCCGGAGATGAAGGAGGCGGTCGCCTATGTCGCCGGCCGCGCCAAGCTCGAAGCCTCGGGTGGAATCCGCTACGAGACCATCCGCGCCATCGCCGAGACGGGCGTCGACTACATCTCGACCAGCAAGATCACCCAGTCGGCGCCCGCCGTCGATATCGGCCTCGACGAGGCCTGAAGGCGACGAAACCTCCATGCGGCCAGGCATCCTCTTCGTCGTCGTCGGGCCGAGCGGGGCCGGCAAGGATACCCTGATGGACGGGGCGAGGCGGGTCCTGGTGCAGGGCGAGCGCTTCGGCTTCGCGCGGCGCCTGATCACCCGTCCGGCCGATGCCGGCGGTGAGGATCACGAGGCGATCGACGAGGCCGGCTTCGCGGCGCTCGCGGCTGCCGGCGGCCTTCTAGTGTCCTGGCAGGCGCATGGTCTGCATTACGGGCTGCGCGCTTCGCTGCGGGACGAACTCGCCGCCGGCCGGCACATCGTCGCCAATGGCTCGCGCGGGGTGCTGGAGACGCTCGCCGGCGCCGTGCCGCGGCTGATCATCATCAACGTCACCGCCTCCCCCGAGACGCTCGCCCGTCGTCTCGCCTCCCGAGGACGCGAGACGGCGGACGACATCGCCGCGCGGCTCGCCCGCAAGCCGCCGCAATGGCCGGACGGCATCGAGACCATCACCGTCTCCAACGATGGCACCGTCGAGGAGGGCATCGAGCATTTCCTCGCTGCCATCGACGCCGCCACACGCCGCCTGTCCCTGAAGCCCGTCCCGATCGACGGCTGGCGCGACAGCATCGCCTATCTGCCGCGCGACAGCGTGATCGGCGTCGCGGACTTCGACGGGCCGGGCAAGGTCGACGTCGCCGGGCCGATCGCCGCGGACGGGACACGCCGCAGCATCCGCGCGCGGGTCAACGTCGTGGAGGCCGGCTGGCTGCTGGAGCCTCACGAGATCGGGCTGTCGCGCGAGGCCTTCGCGCAGCTTGGCCTGTCCGAAGGCAGCGAGATCACGCTGACACGCACCCCGCCGCAGCACAGCCGCGATGCGCTGCGCGCCAAGATCCAGGGCGCCGAACTCGGCGCCGCCGACTACGCCATGCTGCTTCGGGACATCGTCGAGGGTCGCTACCCGGAGGGCGAGATCTCCGCCTTCCTCGTCGCTGCGACGCGCTCGCTCAGCGATGCCGAGGTCGCGGCGCTGGCGAGCGTCCGCGCCGGCTTCTCGACGCCGCTGCGCTGGGACGAGCCGATCGTCGTCGACAAGCACTCGATGGGCGGCATTCCGGGCAGCCGCATCACGCTGATCGTCGCGCCGATCGTCGCCGCCCATGGGCTCGCCATGCCCAAGACCTCCTCGCGCGCCATCACCTCGGCCGCGGGCACCGCCGACGCGATGGAGGTTCTGGCCAGGGTCGACCTGACGGAGGACGATGTCCGCCGCACGGTGGCCCAGGCGCGCGCCTGCATCGCCTGGAATGGCCGCCTCAACCACTCCGCCGTCGACGACGTGATGAACGCGATCACGCGCCCGCTGGGCATCGATTCCAACCGCTGGTCGGTCGCCTCGATCATCTCGAAGAAGCTGACCGCCGGCTCGACCCATGTCGTGGTCGACCTGCCCTATGGCCGCCGCGCTAAGCTCCACAGCGAGGCGGAGGCACGCGAACTCGGCGCGCTGTTTGAGAGCGTCGGGCGTTCCGTCGGCCTGCAGGTCGAGGCGGTCGCCACCTGCGGCGCCGGGCCGATCGGGCGGGGCATCGGGCCGGCGCTCGAGGTCCGCGACGTGCTCTGGGTGCTGGAGGGCGATGCGCAGGCCCCGGCCGATCTGCGCGAGAAGGCGCTCGACTTCGCCGGCCGCATCCTGGCCTGGGACCCGGCGATCGGCTCAGCGGTAGCGGGTCGCGCCCGGGCGGCCGAACTCCTGGCCTCGGGCGCGGCGCGCGCGGCGCTGGACGGCATCGTCGCGGCGCAGGGACGCCGCGACATCGTCGCGAAGCCCGCCGCCCTGAGCCACACCATGCGCGCCACCCGCGCCGGGCGCATCAGCGAGATCGACGGCTGGCGCATCGCCGGCATCGCGCGCCGCGCCGGCGCGCCCTTCGACAAGAGCGCCGGCATCGACCTGCTGCGCGCTGTGGGCGACGATGTGACGGCGGGCGAGGGGCTCTTCACCATCCATGCCGCCGCCGCGCCGGACCTCGAAGCGGCGGTGGCGCTGGCGGCTGCGGATGAGGGGTTCGTGCTGGGATAGCGGGCACGTTCTTGTCCGACCCGAACGCGCGTCATCCCGGACGCAGCGCAGCGGAGATCCGGGATCCATTCCGGAGCGCTGACGGAGAGGTTCCGGAATGGGTCCGGGTCAAGCCCGGGACGACCTGGCGGGTCGGGGCGGGTTCAATCCCCTCAAGTCCGCGGCATCTTCAACGGATCGATCGAGATCGCGCGCTTGAGCGTGCGCAGGCCGAAGGTCGTGCGCGTCTGGCGGATGCCGGGGATGCGGTAGAGCATCTCGCGCAGGAAGCGCTCGTAATGGTCGGTGCCGCTGACCACGACCTTGACGAGGTAATCGTATTCGCCGGTGACGAGATAGGCCTCGACCACCTCCGGAATCCGTGTCAGCGCTTCGCCGAAATGATCGAGGATCTTGTCGTCATGCTTGTCGAGCGTGATCTCGACGAAGACGACATTGCCGAAACCCAGCGCCTTCTGGTCGAGCACGGCGACATATTTCTCGATTGCCCCGCTCTCCTCCAGCCGCTTCACCCGCGTCCAGCAGGGCGAGGGCGACAGCCCAACCTTCTCCGCCAGCGCATTGACGGTCAGACGGCCATCCTCCTGCAGGGCGGAGAGAATCCGCAGATCGGTGGCGTCCGGTTCATCGCTCCGGCGGTTGCGCGGTATCACGGAACATCATCCTGCACTGTGGGTAGAAGTCGGAAGATATTTCCGCAGACGGTTCCGGACGCAACTGATTTCGACAGGAATCTCCGCGAGCCCCGCGCTAGCCTGACGCCAAGAGGGATGCGTCGCCGCTCGCGACCAAAGCCCCGCCAACACGGACGGCTTGCCGTCCGGGCCGGACGGCGGAATGCTGGCCGACCGGACGATATGGCGGATCAGGGACGGAGCGCATGACCGACACACCCCTTCGCTTTCACGTGCCGCAGCCGGCCTCCCGCCCGGGCGAGCAGCCGGATTTCTCCCATGTCGTGATCCCCAAGGCCGGCTCGGTCGAGCGCCCGCCGGTCGACGTCGATCCGAAGGCGATCCGGGACCTCGCCTATTCGATCATCCGCGTGCTGAATCGCGAGGGGCAGGCGGTCGGCCCTTGGGTGCCCGATCTCAGCCAGGAGGATCTGATCCGGGGCCTGCGTCACATGATGACGCTGCGCAGCTTCGACGCCCGCATGCAGATGGCCCAGCGCCAGGGCAAGACCTCCTTCTACATGCAGCACACCGGCGAGGAGGCGGTGAGCTGCGCCTTCCGGATCGCACTTCGGCCCGGCGACATGAACTTCCCGACCTACCGCCAGGCGGGGCTTCTCATCGCCGACGAGTACCCGCTCGTCGACATGATGTGCCAGATCTACTCCAACGAGCGCGACCCGCTGAAGGGGCGGCAGCTCCCGATCATGTATTCCTCGAAGCAGCACGGCTTCTTCTCGATCTCCGGCAATCTCGCCACGCAATTCGTCCAGGCCGTCGGCTGGGCGATGGCCTCGGCGATCAAGGGCGACACGAAGATCGCCGCCGCCTGGGTCGGCGATGGCTCGACGGCGGAATCGGATTTCCACGCCGCGCTCGTCTTCGCCTCGACCTACAAGGCCCCCGTCGTCCTCAACGTCGTCAACAACCAGTGGGCGATCTCGACCTTCCAGGGCATCGCGCGCGGCGGCTCCGGCACCTTCGCGGCGCGGGGCCTCGGTTTCGGCATTCCGGCCCTGCGCGTCGACGGCAACGACTACCTCGCCACCTATGCCGTGGCGCAATGGGCGATCGAGCGGGCCCGCCGCAATCTCGGCCCGACGCTGATCGAATACGTCACCTACCGCGCCGGCGCGCATTCGACCTCGGACGACCCCTCCGCCTATCGCCCCAAGCAGGAGTCGGACGGCTGGCCGCTCGGCGACCCGCTGCTGCGGCTGAAGGAGCATCTGATCGCGATCGGCGCCTGGAGCGAGGAGCGCCACAAGCAGACCGAGGCCGAGATCCTGGAGACGGTGATCGCGGCGCAGAAGGAGGCCGAGCGCTTCGGCACGCTGCATTCCGGCGGCAAGCCCTCGGCGCGCGACATGTTCGAGGGCGTCTATGCCGAGCTGCCGCCGCATCTGCGCCGCCAGCGCCAGCAACTCGGAGTCTGACGCCATGCCGCGCATGACGATGATCGAGTCGATCCGCTCCGCCATGGACGTCTCGATGGGTCGCGACGAGAACGTCGTCGTCTATGGCGAGGATGTCGGTTTCTTCGGCGGCGTCTTCCGCTGCACTCATGGGCTCCAGCAGAAATACGGCGTCAGCCGCTGCTTCGATGCGCCCATTAGCGAGGCCGGCATCGTCGGCACGGCGATCGGCATGGCGGCCTATGGCCTGCGCCCCTGCATCGAGATCCAGTTCGCCGACTACATGTATCCGGCCTATGACCAGATCGTCTCGGAAGCGGCGCGCCTGCGCTACCGCTCGAATGGCGATTTCACCTGCCCGATCGTGATCCGCATGCCGACCGGCGGCGGTATCTTCGGCGGCCAGACCCACAGCCAGAGCCCGGAAGCCCTCTTCACCCATGTCTCGGGCCTGAAGACCGTGGTGCCGTCCAACCCCTACGACGCCAAGGGCCTGCTGATTGCCGCGATCGAGGACCCCGACCCGGTGATCTTCCTCGAGCCCAAGCGCCTCTACAACGGCCCCTTCGACGGCCACCACGACCGCCCCGTCACGCCCTGGTCGAAGCATGAGCTCGGCGAGGTGCCCGAGGGGCATTTTGTCCTCCCGCTCGGCAAGGCCGCGATCCGCCGCGAGGGCTCCGCCTGCACGATTCTCACCTACGGCACGATGGTCCATGTCGCGGAAGCCGTCGCGGAGGAGACCGGCATCGATGCCGAGGTCATCGATCTGCGCACCCTCGTCCCGCTCGACCTCGACGCCATCACGGCCTCCGTCGCCAAGACCGGCCGCTGCATGGTGCTGCACGAGGCGACGCTGACCTCGGGTTTCGGCGCCGAGCTGGCCGCGCTCGTCCAGGAAACCTGCTTCTACCATCTCGAGGCGCCGGTGCGCCGCGTCGCCGGCTGGGACACGCCCTATCCCCATGCCCAGGAATGGGCCTATTTCCCCGGCCCCGCCCGCGTCGGCCAGGCGCTGCGCGAGATCATGGAGAGCCGCTGATGGCCGAGCGCATCATCAAGCTCCCCGATGTCGGGGAGGGCATCGCCGAGGCCGAGCTGGTCGAGTGGCACGTCAAGATCGGCGACATCATCCGCGAGGACGATCTCATCGCCGCCGTGATGACCGACAAGGCGACCGTCGAGATCCCGGCCCCCGTCGACGGCAAGGTCACCTGGATCGGCGCCGAGATCGGCGACACGGTCGCGATCGGCTCGGCGCTGGTCCGGCTCGAAGTCGCGGGCGAGGGCGGGGCGACTGAAACGGCGGCCGAGGACGCCGCTCCGGAACAGACTGCGGAGGCCCCCGCAGCACAGGCGCCGGCCGCGCCGGCGCCCCGCCAGCCCGAGACGGCGGACGCTCCCCCTCAGGCCATGACCGTGCCCCGCCCCGCCAAGGCGCTGGCGGGCGCCTCCGCCTCCGCTCCGGCCCTGCCGCGACGCGCGCCGGGCGAAACGCCGCTGGCGTCTCCGGCGGTGCGGCTCAAGGCCCGCGAGGCCGGCGTCGATCTGCGCCAGGTCGCAGGCACCGGCCCGGCCGGACGCATCCTGCACGAGGATCTCGACGCCTTCCTGCTGCGCGGACCGGAGACCGAGCGCAAGCCCGGCCTCGCGGAGAAGAGCGCCGTCAGCGAGGTCAAGGTCGTCGGCCTCCGGCGCAAGATCGCCGAGAAGATGGCGCTGTCGAAAGCGCGCATCCCGCACATCACCATCGTCGAGGAGGTCGACGTCCAGGCGCTGGAGGATCTGCGCGCCGTCCTCAACAGAAAGCCGACGCCCGAGCGCCCGAAGCTGACGCTTTTACCCTTCCTGATGCGCGCCATGGTCAAGGCGCTGGCCGAGCAGCCCAATCTCAACGCGCTCTATGACGACGAGGCCGGCATCGTGCGCCAGCATGCCGGCATCCATCTCGGCATCGCGACGCAGACGCCGGGCGGGTTGATGGTGCCCGTGGTGAAGCATGCCGAGGCGCGCGACATCTTCGGCTGCGCGCTGGAGCTGAACCGCATCGCCGAGCGCGCCCGCGACGGCACCGCCACCCGCGACGAGCTCACCGGCTCGACCATCACCATCACCTCGCTCGGCGCGATGGGCGGCATCGCCACGACGCCGGTGATCAACCACCCGGAGGTCGCCATCGTCGGCGTCAACAAGATGATGGTCCGCCCGGTCTGGGACGGCACGACCTTCGTCCCGCGCAAGATGATGAACCTGTCGTCGAGCTTCGACCACCGCGTCGTCGACGGCTGGGACGCGGCGGTTTTCGTCCAGCGGCTGAAGGAGCTGCTGGAGAACCCGGCGACGCTGTTCATCGATGTCTGATGCGGTGCGGATGTTCGTCAAGCACTCCGCTCCCCGTCATTGCGAGCGTCAGCGAAGCAATCCAGGGGGGCGTCGAGTGCTGCCGCTCCTGGATTGCTTCGCTTCGCTCGCAATGACGGACGGAGCATCGAATGACGCCGGGACCCGGCACCGGAGAGGCCGCCCATGACCGAGATCACCTGCAAGCTGCTCGTCATCGGCGCCGGGCCCGGCGGCTATGTCTGCGCCATCCGCGCCGGGCAGCTCGGCCTCGACACCGTCATCGTCGAGGCCGGCAAGCTCGGCGGCACCTGCCTCAATGTCGGCTGCATCCCCTCCAAGGCGATGATCCATGTCGCCGAGGAGTACGAGAAGGCCGCCCACGCCGCCGCCGGCCGGACGCCCTTCGGCCTGACGGGGGGTGCGCCCGCGCTCGACTTCGCCAAGGCTGTCGCCTGGAAGGACGGCATCGTCGGCCGCCTCAACAACGGCGTCGGCGGCCTGTTGCGCAAGGCCAAGGTCAAGATCGTCCAAGGCCGCGCCCGCTTCCGCGACGGCAAGACCGTCGTGGTCGAGACCGAAACCGGCCCGAAGGTGATCCGTGCCGAGCGCGTCGTCATCGCCACCGGCTCCGTGCCGGTGGAGCTGCCCTTCCTGCCCTTCGGGGGGGCGGTGATCTCCTCGACCGAGGCGCTGTCCCTTGCGGAAGTCCCGCAGCGTCTCGCCGTCGTCGGCGGCGGCTATATCGGGCTCGAACTCGGCATCGCCTTCGCCAAGCTCGGCAGCAAGGTCACCATCGTCGAGGCGCAAGCCCGCATCCTGCCGCTCTACGATGCGGAGCTGACCGCGCCCGTCGCGAAGCGGCTGACCGCGCTCGGCATCGAGGTCCTGCTCGGCGCCAAGGCGCGCGGCATCGCGCCCGCGGGCGACGCGCTGCTGGTCGAGACCGCCGACGGGCAGGAGCGCCGCATCCCCGCCGACAAAATCCTCGTCACCGTCGGCCGGGCGCCGGCCACCGAAGGCCTCGGGCTGGAGGAGCTGGTGCTGGATCGGGACGGCCGCTTCATCCGCATCAACGACCGCTGCGAGACCTCGATGCGTGGCATCTTCGCCATCGGCGACGTCACCGGCGAGCCGATGCTGGCGCACCGTGCCATGGCACAGGGCGAGATGGTGGCCGAGATCGCCGCCGGCCTGCCGCGCGCCTGGGACAAGCGCGCCATCCCCGCCGTCTGCTTCACCGACCCCGAGATCGTCTCGGTCGGCCTCTCGCCCGAGGAGGCGCGGCGCACAGGGCAGGAGGTACGGATCGGCCAGTTCCCCTTCGCCGCCAATGGCCGGGCCATGACCCGCGACGGCGAGCAGGGTTTCGTCCGCATCGTCGCCCAGGCGCAGAACGGGCTGGTGCTCGGCATCCAGGCCGTCGGCTGCGGCGTCTCCGAGCTCGCCACCGCTTTCGGGCTCGCGCTGGAAATGGCGGCGACGCTGGAGGATGTCGCCGGCACGATCCACGCCCATCCGACGCAGGGCGAGGGCTTCCAGGAGGCGGCGCTCAAGGCGCTCGGCCACGCCATCCACATCTGAGCCGGCTGCGGCAAACCGTCTCGTTTGCATGCGTCAGGGGCCATCTTGGGCCCCTTCGTGGTCAATTCCCGTGATCTCGACGGTCTGACCTGCATGATGCAGCCCCGCGATGCGCGCACGACGATTGCCTTCGGCGGCGATGGCGCCCATCTCGGGTCTATGCCCATTTTTGCGGCACTGCGTAGGAGAACGAGATGTCCGGCGAACATTGGCCGACCCTGTCGCCGCTGCAGACCGGTCTGCGCGGCCGCTGTCCGCGCTGCGGCAAGGGCCATCTCTTCGACGGCTTCCTGAAGATCAGGCCGTCCTGCGAGGTCTGTGGGCTGGACTATTCCTTCGCCGATCCGGCCGATGGTCCGGCCTTCTTTGTGATGATGTTTGTCTGCGTGCCGGCTGTGGCCTTCCCGCTCTGGCTCGAACTCGCCTACCAGCCGCCGACCTGGGTGCATCTGGTCACGACGCTGCCGCTGATCCTGCTGACCTGCATTCCGCCGCTGCAACCGCTCAAGGGCTGGCTGGTGGCGTCGCAATATGTCCACAAGGCGGAAGAGGGTCGCCTCGCCCGGCCGGATGAGCCGCTGCCGCCGTCGCGGACCTGACGCGCGAGGGCCGCTTCAAGCCGCCTGCCGGCTCGAGCCCTCGACCAGCACATAGGGCTCGCCGCCCGGCAGTGTCTCGACGCGGGCGCGCACGCCGTAGACCTCGTCGAGCAGGGCCGGCGTCACGATGGCGCGCGGATCGCCCATCGCGACGAGCCGGGCATGCGCCAGCACCATCACCCGGTCGGCGAAGCGCAGCGCCTGGTTGAGATCGTGGATCGAGATCAGCACCAGCATGCCGCGCTCGCGCGCCAGCCGGCGCACCAGGCTCAGGACCTCGAACTGCCGGTGCAGGTCGAGCGCGCTGGTCGGCTCGTCGAGCAGCAGGACGTCCGGCTCGCGCACCAGCGTCTGCGCGATCGAGACGAGCTGGCGCTGCCCGCCGGAGAGCTCGCCCAGGCCCCGGAAGGCGAGGTCCTCGATCTCAAGGTCGCGCAGCACGCCGTCGATGCGCCGCAGTTCCTCGTCGCTGACCGACCAGGCCCCGCCCTGCTTGAGCGCGAGCAGGATCGATTCATAGACCGTGAGCACGGCGTTCACCGCCGTATCCTGCGGCAGGTAGCAGCATTGCGGCGTGGTCCGGCCGGCGACGCGGCTGGTTCCGCCGAGCGTGACCGTACCGTCCCCGGCGGCGAGCCCCGCGATGCGCCGGAACAGGCTCGACTTGCCGGCGGCATTGGCGCCGATCAGCGCCACAACCTCGCCGCCGCGCAGATCGGCGGCATCGACGTCGCTGAGGACGCGGCGCTTGCCATAGGCGACGCCGACGCCGCTGAGGGAGAGCTGGACCATCAGGACCTCACCAGGAGCGCTTCCGGCTCGCCATGATCAGGCTGAAGAAGAACGGCACGCCGATCAGCGCGGTGACGATGCTGATCGGGAAGATCAGCCCCGGGATCAGCGACTTCGAGACCACCGAGGAGGCCGAGAGGATCGCCGCCCCCGCCAGCGCCGAGGCCGGCAGGAAGAAGCGCTGGTCCTCGCCGATCACCATGCGCGCGATATGCGGGCCGACGAGCCCGATGAAGCCGATCGTGCCGACGAAGGAAACCGGGACGGCGGCGAGCAGGCTGACCAGCAACATGATCTCGAGCCGTAAGCGGCGCACATCGATGCCGAAGCTCGCCGCCTTGTCGTCGCCCAGCCGCAGCGTCGTCAGCGCCCACGCCCGGCGCAGGAAGAAGGGCAGGGTGAAGAGCAGAACCGCCGTGGTGATGCCGAGCTTGTGCCAGTTCGCCTTGGTCAGGGAGCCCATCGTCCAGAACACGACGGCGCCCAGCGCCTGCTCGGAGGCGAAGAACTGCAGCAGCGAGAGCAGCGCGTTGAAGGTGAAGACCAGCGCGATGCCGAGCAGGATCACCGTCTCGGTCGTCACGCCGCGCTGCTGGCTCAGCACATGGATCAGCATCGCCGCGCCCATGGCCATGATGAAGGCGTTGATCGGCACGATGTAGTCGATCGCGAAGGGCACCAGCGCCACGCCGAAGACCAGCGCCAGCGCCGCCCCGAAGGAGGCGGCCGCCGAGATGCCGAGCGTGAAGGGGCTGGCGAGAGGGTTGTTCAGGATCGTCTGCATCTGCGCGCCCGCGATCGCGAGCGCCGCCCCGGTGACGACCGCCATCAGCGCGACCGGCAGCCGGATGTCCCAGATCACCACCCGCAACGCGGCCGGAGCCTCGGAGGGATTCATCAGTGTGCGCAGCACCTGGCCGGCGTCGTAGCGCGCCGGGCCCAGCATCAGATCGACGACGAAGCTCGCCAGCAGCAGGCCGAACATGGCCAGCAGGATCAGCCGCCGCCGCAGCGTCAGCGCGCGATAGGCGAGCCGGGCCGGCCGGGCCGTGGCTGCGACGGCCGCGCTCACTTGCGCTCCACCGTCACCCAGTAGCCCGGCTGGTAGGGCAGCGGCAGGAAGCGCTCATGCAGGGTCTTCAGCGTCGCCTCGGCATCGAGATCCTTGAACAGCTCTGGATGCAGCCAGGTCGCGATCTCCTGGATCGCCACGAACTGGTAGGGGCTGTTGTAGAACTGGTGCCAGATGGCGTGCACGCGCCCGTCCTTCACCGCCTTGGTCTGGCTGAAGGCCGGCCGCCTGGCGAGGCCCGCCAGCTTGCGGCGCGCTTCGGTGAGGTCGCTGCCCGGCCCCAGGCCGACCCAGGCCCCGCCCGGCACATAGGCGCCCCAGTTGCCGCCGGTGATGACCACGACGTCGGGGTTGGCGGCGACGACGGCCTCGGGATTGACCGTGCCGAAGGTGCCCGGGATCAGGTCCGAGGCGAAGTTCTTGCCGCCGGCGATGTCGACCATCTTGCCGAAATTCTCGTTGCCGAAGGACATGCAGCAATCGTCGCTGTAGCCGCCGGCCCGCTCCATCATCACCAGCGGGCGCTTCAGCCCCTGGACCTTGGCGAGACGGTCGGTGACGCGGGCGATCTCGGCGGCCCGGAAGGCGATGAAGTCCTCGGCGACCTTCTCCCGGCCGAAGAGCTTGCCCATCAGCCGCAGCGACGGCTCGGTGTTCTGGAAGGGCTTCTCGCGGAAGTCGACATAGACCACCGGGATGCCGACTGCGGCCAACTTCTCGACCAGGCTCGCCTCGTCGCTGGCGACCTTAGCCTCGATGTTGAGGAACAGCACATCGGGCTTGAGCGCGATCGCCTGCTCGATGTCGAAGGCGCCTTCCTTCATGCCGCCGAAGCTCGGGAGCTTCGCGACCTGCGGATAGCGCGCCAGATACTGCTTGTAGCTGTCGGGATCGGCCTTGGGTAGGTCGTCGCGCCAGGCGACGACGCGCTTGAAGGGATCGTCCTTGTCGAGCGCGGCGACGACATACATCTGGCGCCCCTCGCCGAGGATGACGCGCTGCACCGGCGCCTCGACTTCGACCTTGCGGCCGAGCACGTCGGTGACCATGACCTTGTCGGCGAGGGCGGGCGCGCCGCCGGCCAATAGCGAGGTGGCGACCGTAGCGGCAGCGAGCAGGACGCGCAGCAGGGACATGGGCGTTCTCCGGGAAAAGTGGCCGGGTCCGTATGTCCGCGCCAGTAAAGGGTCAAGTCTTATCTTTTAGAATTATTGCAAACAAAATCGGCGATAGCGTTTTCGGCAGTAATCGTATTGGAGTTGGCTGATTTCGCCGAAACAGCTTGCGGTGCCCGGGTTTCCGTGGTTTTCGCAGCCGACAGCCCTGCATCGGACGTGCCGGCCATGACGACCCTGCACCATAATCTCAGCCTCAAGGACGAGATCCGCGACTTCTGGTCGATGCGGTCCGAAACCTTCGACACCATGCCCGGCCACGAGATTTTCTCGGTCGCGGAGCGCCAGGCCTGGCTCGCCTTGTTCGCGCGCCATCTCGGCCTTCCGCCCCAGGGCGCGAAGGCGCTCGACCTCGCCAGCGGCACCGGCGTCATCTCCCTGCTGCTGGCCGATCTCGGCTATGCCGTCACCGGGCTCGACCTGTCCGAGGCCATGCTCGCCCGTGCCCGGGCCAAGACGGTCGGCAAGCCGATCCGCCTCTATGCGGGCGACGCCGAGGACACGCTGGAGGCCTCCGACAGCTACGACGCGGTGGCGACACGCCATCTCGTCTGGACGCTGCCCGACCCGCCGGCCGCCTTCCGCGAATGGCATCGCGTGCTGAAGCCCGGTGGCCGCGTCGCCATCGTCGATGTCGACATGACCAATCCGCGCCCCGGTAACGGCAAGGTGCTGCGCCTGCTGGCGAAGCTCGCCCGCATGGTCTCGGCACCGAAGCCGCCGCCGCCTTACAAGGCGACGCATGACGACATCGTCTCGCGCGTCTATTTCTCGGGAGGGTGCCGGCCGGAGGAGATCGCGCGGCTGCTGGTGGAGGCCGGCTTCGTCGATGTCGTGATCGACCGCGACCTGCGCGCCATCCACCGGGCGCAGGGGCGCTTCATGCCGCTGCATCAGCGGCTGGAGCGCGCCAGCCAGGACCGGTTCATCGTCTCCGCCCGCAAGCCCTGAGGCGCAGGGCTCACCAACGCAGCAGGCGAGGCCCGGCGAGCGCCCCGAGCCCCCCGGCCACGGCCATCGCGAGCGGATACCAGGTGGCGAGGAAAGGCACCGCATCCTCCGGGCAGTGCAGCGCATAGGCGACCGTGGCCAGCCCCGCCGCGCCGATACCGGCTGCGAGACCGGTCAGCCGCGGCCGGACGGGCGCGCCGCGGCGGGCGAGGGCGAACAGCCCGGCCAGCGGCAGCAGCGCATAGAGCGGGACCAGCACAAGGCAGGCGGACTAGGTGCGCCCGAGCAGGAGCGCCGGCCAGGCCGGCATCGGCTGGGTCGCCAGCACGGCAATCGCCCAGGCGAGCACGGCCGCGACCGGCAGCAGGACGAGCCCGAGCAGGCCTCCCGCCGCCCGCCCCGGCCGCAGGCTGCGCTGGAAGGCGATGAGCGAGAGCCCTGCCACCGAGGCGCCCAGGGCGAATTTGGCGAGAACGGGCAGCGTCATCACGGCCGCCGCCAGGTCGAGCCGCGGTCCGAACATCCAGAGCACGGCGGCGGAGCAGGCGGCGAGCCCGGCCAGCGCGGTCAAACCCGTCGCGCGAGCAAAGCCTGCCCTGGCGACGGGGCCGGCATCGCTGGCGAGAAGGGTGACGAGATCGTCGGTTTTCATGGCGCTGTCGAAACCTGCGGGGGCCTGCTGCGGTTCAAGGAGTTCGAAGGCGGGAACAAGAAAGTTACGCGGCTCAGGGGAAGAAAGATCATGGGGTCCGCGTGCCGCGGCGGCTGAGCACCTTCGCCATCGCCTTGAGACCGCGATGAAGCGCGACCTTGGCGGCGTTTTCGGTCATGCCGGTGGCCTGCGCCGCCTCGGCGAGGCTGCCGCCCTGCAGCTTGACGCGGTCGATCAGCGTCCGCGTGCGTTCCGGCAGGGCGGCGAGCGCACGCTCGACATCGAGTTTCGCGTCGCTGGCGGCGCCTCCGGGTTCCGGCTGCGCGAGCGCCTCGTCGTCGATCGGCAGATGACCGCGATGCCGGCCGGAGCGCCGCAGATGGTCGATCAGCTTGTAGCGCGCGATCGCATGGGCCCAGGCCGAGACCGGCACGGCCGGGTCGTAGGTATGCCGCGAGAGGTGCAGCGCCAGCAGCGTCTCCTGCAGCACGTCTTCCGCCTCTTCGGCGCCGGCGAGGCCGGCCCGGGCCAGATGGCCGCGGAGGAAGCCGCGCAGGCGCCCTCCGATCAGGTCGAGAAAGCGGCGATAGGCGCCGGCGTCGCCCTCAAGCCCGGCCATGAAGGCGGGGTGCAGCACGGCTTCGAAATCGTCGAGCGACACGGGCGGTGAGGGGTCCGGAACGGGGAGGCAGATCTTCTCCTTGCACGACTTTTCCACCGCTCACAAGCCGGCGAGCGGGCCTCGCGGTCGCTCCCGAACGCCGCTAGCGTCGGTTTCGGGCGCGGCCGGCGATCGGCGGGCCGGCCATGGAGCCGATCGATGATCAGCCGCTGGCCGCTCTGGCTCGTTCTCGCCGGCCTTGTTCTGGCCGGCCCCGGACGGGCCGATCCGGTCGAGGCCTGCCCGGGCGAGCAGGGCTGCCAGGTCGAGGGCGGGCATTACCGGCTGGTCCTGCCCGATGCGGCTCCTGCGGCTCCTCTCGCGGCGCTGATGTACTTCCATGGCTGGCAGGGCTCGGCCGAGGAGACGGCGGCCGATCCCGGCCTGCGGGCGCTCGCGACGCGGCTCGGCGTCGCCCTGATCGCGCCCGACGGCGCCGGGCGCACCTGGTCCTATCCCGGCTCGCCGGGCCGTCATCGCGACGAATTCGCCTTTGTCGGCCGCGTACTCGACGACGTCGCCGCGCGTTTCCCGATCGATCCCCGCCGGATCATGGCTAGCGGCTTCTCGCAGGGCGGCTCGATGGTCTGGTATCTCGCCTGCCGCATGCCCGAGCGTTTCCGGGCCTTCGCGCCCGTCGCCGGCGCCTTCTGGGAGCCGCTGCCCGCCTCCTGCGCCGGGCCGCGGCCGGCGCTGATCCACACCCACGGTACGGCCGACGCAACCGTGCCGCTCGCCGGCCGGGCCCTGCGCGGCGGCTACCGCCAGGGGGATGTCTTCCGCAGCCTCGCCATTCTCGATCCGCAGGCGAGGGCGGTCGCGGTGGCGGACTTCGCCACCGGCCCGGACGCGCTCGCCTGCCTGCCGCTGAATGCGGCAGGAACGGCGCCTCTCGAACTCTGCCTGCATCCGGGCGGCCATGTCGTCGATCCCGCCTGGATCGAGCGGGCCTGGCGGCTGACGATGGGCGGCGAGGGGCCGCGACCCGATCACCTTTCCGTGAAGCGGTAACCCCGGGAGGCTGCGCCACGATTGTCAGCCTGAACCGCCGCCCTGGGCGTGTCGCCCGCGAGGAGTTGCCTGCATGACGATCCAGACCCCGCCGCCCGTTCCTACCTCGGCCGGCGCGGCCGGCCTGACGGGCGCGGACATCATCGCGGCGAGGCTGGCGGCGGCGGGCGCGACCCATGCCTTCGGCATTCCCGGCGGCGAGGTCCTGGGACTGGTCGATGCGCTCGGGCGCGCCGGCATCCGCTTCGAACTGGCGCGGCACGAGAACGCCGCGGGCTTCATGGCCGAGGGGCTCTGGCACGTCACGGGGGCGCTGCCGGTGCTGGTCGCGACATTGGGGCCGGGGGTCAGCAATGCGGTAACGGCGGTCGCCCATGCCCAGCAGGACCGCGTGCCGCTGATCTTCATCACCGGCTGCGTCGATCACGCGCTCGCCGAGAGCTACACCCATCAGGTCTTCGATCATCAGGCTGTGCTGCGACCGCTGGTCAAGGCGAGCTTCCGCGCCGCGCCCGGCACCGAGGCGCTGGTCGTCGACAAGGCGCTCGCCATCGCCCGCTCCGGCCGGCCCGGCCCGGTCCATATCGACCTGCCCATCGCCGTCGCCGAGGCCAAGGCCGTCGCTGTTCCGCCGCCGCCGGCCGCCATGGCGCCCGCGTGTGTGCCCGCCGACCTCGACCGCGCGGTGGCGCTGCTCGCCGGCGCGCGACGGCCGCTCGTGCTCGCCGGGCTGGACCTCGTCAACGAGAACGCGGCCACCTCGCTCGTGCGGTTGCTCGACAGGACGGGCGCGCCGCTGCTCACCACCTACAAGGGCAAGGGGCTGCTGCCGGAGGACGACCTGCGCGTCATCGGCGGCGTCGGCCTCTCGCCGAAGGCCGATGCGCTGATCCGCCCGCTGATCGAGGCGGCTGATCTGATCGTGCTGGCCGGCTATGACCCGATCGAGATGCGACAGGGCTGGCGCAATCCCTGGCCGGCCGACAAGCCGGTCATCGACATCGTCGCAGAGGCACTGCCGCACGGCATGCATGGCGCCACGCTGACGCTCGAGGGCCATGTCGGCACGATCCTCGACCGGTTGACGGAGCGGCTCTCGCCCATGACTGTCTGGGACCAAGGCGAGCCGGCCGCGGTCCGCGCCGCCTTCCGGCAGGCCTTCGCCGCACCGGCGGAGTGGGGCCCGCATGCCGTCTTCGAGACGCTGCGGGCGGTCGCCCCATCCGGCACGGTCGCCACCGCCGATTCCGGCGCCCACCGCATCCTGCTCTCGCAGCTCTGGACCTGCGACGGGCCGCGCCGCCTGCTGCAGTCGACGGGGCTTTGCACTATGGGTTGCGCCCTGCCGCTCGCCACCGGCGCGGCGCTGGGCAGCGGCCAGCCGACGCTCTGCTTCGTCGGCGATGCGGGGCTCGAAATGGTGCTGGGCGAACTCGCGACGCTGCGCGACCTCGCTGTGCCGGTCGTCGTCGTGGTGCTGGTCGACGAGGCGCTCGGGCTGATCGCGCTGAAGCAGAAGCAGATGGGCCTCGCCCGCGCCGGTGTCGATCTCGGCCTTAGCGACTTCGCGGCGGTGGCGTGTGCCCTCGGCGGCCATGGCGCGACGGTGGCGGACCGAGAAAGCCTCGCCCGCGAGGCGGCCGCCGCCTTCGCGCGGCCCGGTTTCAGCCTGCTCGCCTGCCGCATCGACGCCGCCGCCTATCAGGGGGCCTTCTGATGGCCGAGGCCGCCCGCCCATCGAAACGGCCGCGCGACGAGCGCCTCGACATCTTCCGCGGTCTGACCATGCTGATCATCTTCGTCGCCCATGTGCCGGCGAACAGTTGGAACGCCTGGATACCCGCCCGCTTCGGCTTTTCGTCCGGCGCCGAACTCTTCGTCTTCTGCTCCGGCTTCGCCAGCGCGCTCGCCTTCGGGGCGACCTTCGTCCGGCGCGGCTGGTGGCTTGGCACGGCGCGTATCCTGCAGCGCCTCTGGCAGGTCTACTGGGCCCATATCGGCCTCGTCGTCGCGCTGGTGGCGCTGGCCGCGCTGCTCGACACGCTGGTCGGCAGTGCCGAACTCGGGCGCCAGTTCGCGCCGCTGATGGCCGACCCAGAACGCGCGCTGCTGGGCCTCGTCACCCTGACCTGGCAGCCCGACTATCTCGACATCCTGCCGATGTATCTCGTCATCCTGGCGCTGATCCCGCTCGCCATCGCGCTGCGGCGGCTCCACCCCTGGTTGCCCTTCCTGATGGTGGCGCTGCTCTACGCCCTGGTCTGGACGGAAGGGCTCAACCTCCCCGGAAATCCCTGGAACGGCGCCGGCTGGTTCCTCAATCCCTTTGCCTGGCAGGCGATCTTCTTCATCGGCTTTTTCATTGCGATGAAGTGGCTGCCGGTGCCGCCGCTGCGCCGGCCGGCCCTGCTGCTGGCGGCGGGGCTGATCGTCGTCGCAGCGGTGCCGCTCTCCTTCTGGGGGATCCTGGAAATCTGGCCCGCCGCGCAGAGCTGGCGCGACATCCTGCTGCCGGGCGATTTCGAGAAGAGCAACCTGCACCCGCTGCGCATCCTGCACTTCCTCGCTTTGGCCTACATCGTCCTGAGCGCGATCGAGCCGGTGCGGGACCGGCTCGATTCAGGCCTGGGCCACCTGCTCATCCTGATCGGCCGGCAGTCGCTCGCGGCCTTCCTCGCCAGCATCGTGCTCGCTCGGCTGGCCTGGACGGCATCCGAGATGGCGGGCCATGACGCGGTCGTCGTCGCCCTGCTCAACCTGGCCGGCTTTGCGGCCTTGCTGGGCGTCGCCTGCGTCGTCGCATGGTTCAAGCGCGCGCCCTGGGCCGGCCCGCCGCCCGCGCCGCGCGAGGCTCCCGAGATGCCGGCCGCGTCGACATCACGCCTGCGTGAAGCGAGTTGAACGGCGGTTGATCGCGCCGCTGCGAAGTCCTTGTCGAGCGGCGGGGTCGGGCCTCGCCCAAAAGCCAGGAGCCGGCCATGTTCTTCGATTGCTGCGGTCACCGCATCGCCGTCGCCAATGACGAAGCCCGGCTCGCCTGGGACGCCACTCTCGAAGCGGTCCTGGCCCATGCCGCGGCCGCGCCCGAGCATCTCGGCCGGACGCTGGCGGCCGATCCGCGTTTTGCGCTCGCCCATGCCGCCAAGGGCCTGATGCTGCTCTCCCTGGCGCGCGCCGAACTGGTCGGCACCGCGCGGGATTGTCTCGCCCAGGCCCGCCGCGCCATCGCCGAGCGTCCGGTGACCACGCGCGAGACGGCTTTCGTCGAGGCGCTGGCGCAGTGGCTCGAGGACAGGCCGCGCCGGGCCGCCCGAGCGCTTGAAGCCGTTCTCGAGGAGCATCCCCGCGACGTGCTGGCGCTGAAGCTCTCCCACGGGATCCGCTTCATGCTCGGCGATCAGGGCGAGATGCTCGCCTGCCTGCGCAGGATCGTGCCGCGTTTCCCGGAGGACCACCCCTTCGCCGGTTACGTCTCCGGCTGCTACGCCTTCGCGCTGGAGGAACGCGGCTTCTACCGCGAGGCCGAGGCCGCCGGCCGGCGTGCCGTCGAGCGGGCGCCGCGCGACGCCTGGGGGCGCCATGCCGTCGCCCATGTTATGGAGATGACCGGCCGCACGGACGAAGGCGTCGCCTGGCTGGCCGACAGCGCCGGCTGGGCCCATGCCAACAATTTCCGCTTCCACATCACCTGGCATCTCGCCCTGTTCCGGCTCGAGCGCGGCGAGACGACGGAGGTGCTGCGGCTTTATGACGAGGGCATCCGCGCCGAGCAGACCGACGATTACCGCGACATCGCCAATGGCGCCGCGCTGCTGGCCCGCCTCGATTATGCCGGAGTCGATGTCGGCGCGCGTTGGGAGGAGCTGGCGGAGAAGGCCGAGGCCCGCCTCGACGACCGACGCCTCGTCTTCGCCGATCTGCATTACGCGCTCGCCCTGCTCGGCGCCGGGCGTGAGGAAGCGGCTGAAGCCATCGCCCGGTCGCTCGCCGCCGACAGCCACGGCCATGCCAGCGGCGAGCGCCGCGAGGCCGCCCGCGCCGGGGCGCTCGCCGCCTATGGGTTGATCGCGCTGCGCGAGCGGGACCATGCCGAGGCGGCCCGGCTCCTCGGCGCCGCCCGCGGCGGCCTCGTCGCGATCGGCGGCAGCCATGCCCAGCGCGATCTCTTCGAGCAGGCCTATATCGAGAGCCTGATCCGCTCCGGCGCGCGGGACCGTGCCGCCCATGTGCTGCGTGAGCGCTTGGCGCGCCGCGGCGGGCATAATCTCTTCGCCGGCCGCCGGCTCGCCCGCCTCGATACCACGCGAACCGGGCTGGCGGCGCTCGCGCTCGCCGCGACGCCCCTCGCCATCGCTCATTGAACGGGGACGGTGCCCATGTCCGACGTCACCCTGCCGGAAGCCTCGACACCCAACCGCCGCCGCCGGGCCGGTGCCCTCGTCGCGCTGATCGCCGGACTTCTCGCTGCGCTGTTCGTTCCCGGCGTCGCGATCGCGCCGGCCATGACGGGCAAGCCCGTCAACACGCTGGGCTCGGCGGAAGGCATCGCGATCCGCGGCTATGACCCCGTCGCCTATTTCCGCGACGGCGGCCCGCGCCGGGGCTCGCCCGAGCACGCCGTCCGCCATGACGGCGCGACCTGGCATTTCGCCAGCGCCGCCAACCGCGCGCTCTTCCTGGCCGATCCGGAGCGCTACAAGCCGGCCTATGGCGGCTTCTGCGCTTATGGCACCTCGCGCGGCTATCTCGTGAAGATCGAGCCCGAGGCCTGGTCGATCGTCGAAGGGCGGCTGTATCTCAACTATGATCTCGATGTCCGCGAGACCTGGTCGAAGGACACGAAGACCTATCTCGCGCGCTCCGAGCGGAATTGGCCGAACCTCACCGCGCGGGACATTCGCTGACGCACGTCAGTCCGCCGTCAGCGCCTCGACGGCCCGGCGGATGAAGGGCGCGGCGAAAACGACCACGGGCAGCATCATGGCCCATGACAGGAACCAGGCCGACAGCCAGCGCTGCAGGGCGGGCGCGGCCCCCGGAGCGGCTACGACCGCCACCCCCGAGGCGATGGCCGAGGTGAGCCCGGCTTGGATCACGCCGAAGAGGACATGCGCGTAACGCCTGGGGATGGCCATGGAGAGGGTTCCTCGGTCGGGTGATGCGTGGTGCAGGCCATTTTCGTGCCAGGCGATGTGGCGGCTCAGATCGAGCGCGTCAGCCCGCCATCGACCCGGATGTTCTGCCCGGTGATGTAGCCCGCATCCGGCGAGAGCAGGAACGCGATCGTTCCCGCAATCTCCTCGCTTCGGCCATAGCGCTGCATCGGCACGCGCTGGCGCCGCTCTTCCGTCGCCGGCAGGCTGTCGATCCAGCCCGGCTGGACGTTGTTCATGCGGATGTTGTCCGCGCCATACTGGTCGACGAAGATCTTGGTGAAGGTGGCGAGCCCCGCCCGCGCCATCGCCGAGGTCGGGAACATCGCTTCGGGCTCGAAGGCCCAGGCGGTGGTGATGTTGACGATCGTGCCGGATTTCTGCGCCTGCATGATCGGCGTCACCAGCCGGATCGCACGCACCGCGCTGAGAAAATAGACGTCGAGCCCGCGCTGCCAGTCCTCGTCCTTGATCTCGAGCAGCGGCCCACGAGGCCCGTGGCCGGCGCTGTTGACCAGCGCATCGATACGGCCCCAGCGCGCCATCGTCAGATCGACCAGGCGCTTGACGTCCTCGCCGGAAAGGTTCGAGCCGGTGACGCCCAGCCCGCCCAACTCGTTGGCCAGCGCCTCGCCCTTGCCGGAGGAGGACAGGATGGCAACCTCGTAGCCGTCCTTCGCGAGGCGGCGCGCGGTCGCCGCCCCCATGCCGCTGCCACCTGCGGTGACGATGGCGACTTTCCTGCTCATGCCCTGCTCCTCGCGCTGTCGGTCCGCTGTTCTAGCGTCTCGAGCGGCGCGATGGATAGGGCGGCCTGACCTCAGTAGCGGTCGTAGCGGCGATAGCCATAGCCGGGCGGCGGGCCGTAGCCGGGACGACCGTAATAGGGCCGCGGTCCATATCCGGGACGGCCGTAAGAGGGGCGGGGGCCGTAGCCGCGGCCATAGCCGGGGCCGCCGCGGCCGCGCTGCTGACGCGCGGTTTCCTGCATCATGTAGAGGCGGCGCTGCTTGGCGGCGGTCATGGTGAAGGCGAGATCCCGCCCGTCGAGCCGCTGCGCGGCCTCGGCCGGAAGGGCCTCGGACGCCGCGGCCGGAGCGGACGCTCCGGTGCTGGCCAGCACGACGAGGCCAAAGAGGCCCGCGAGGGCGGAAAGCCTGCTCATCCAAAATTCCTTTCGCGCCGTCCTGATACGGCGGGACGTCAACCCCCGGGCCCGCCGATTCGTTCCCCGTCCCTCTTAGTGCCGGGGTGGGCGGCCCGCCGCAAGCGCGGCCATCCGCGCCAGGCGATCCGCTGTTCAGCCCGGCTGCGTCGGACCGAGCCCTGCCCGGCTGCTGCGCGGCGTCGCCAGCAGGAGATGGGTCTCGGACGCCGCGATGCCGCCGATCAGCCGCAGGCGGGTCAGCACGGCATCGAGGGCCGTCAGGCTGTCGGTGCCGAGTTCGGCGACGAGATCCCATTTGCCGCTGGTGGTGTGGATTGCGGTGATCTCGGCGAAGCCGCTCAGCGCCGTCACGACACGGTCCTTGGCCCGGCCCTCGACCTCGATCAGCGTGATGCCGCGCACCGGCGCCGAGACCACGTCCGCCCGCAGGATGACGGTGTAACCGACGATCTCGCCCGCCCGTTCGAGGCGCTCCAGCCGCGTTCGCACCGTAGCCCGCGAGACGCCGAGGTCGAGCGCGAGGTCCGAGATGGCGCGGCGCCCGTTGCGCCGGAGCAGCGTCACCAGGCGGCGGTCGAGATCATCCATGTCCGGTTCTGCCGTTATGATAAGTCGAGAATTTCAAAACGATAGATTAAGCCTCCATTTCTGCCAATCTGGCTTCTTCGTCCCGCCACCCCACCGGTCTAGACCCGCCGTTCGAGGGCGAGGGCGCGATGGATCGGACGAACTGCATTCTTCTCGGGGCCCCAGTCCAGGACGGCACCGGCCGGCTCGGCTGCGACATGGGCCCCAGCGCCTTCCGCGCCGCCGGCATCGGCGAAGCGCTGCGCTCGCTAGGCCATGGCGTCGTCGATCGCGGCAATGTCGCGCCGGCGCCGCTGCGCCCGTTGAGCCATCCCAACCCCGCCATCCACGCGCTGCCGGAGATCGTCGCCTGGACGGAAGTGCTGTCGCAGGCCGTCTACGACGCCGGCACCGAGGGCATGCCGATCGTGCTCGGCGGCGACCACAGCCTCGCCGCGGGGACGCTCGCCGGCCATGCCCGCCTCGCCCAGGAGCGCGGCCGCAAGCTCTTCGTGCTCTGGCTCGACGCGCATCCCGACATGCACACGCTGGAGACGACCGAGAGCGGCCATCTCCACGGCGTGCCGATGGCCTATGCGCTCGGCCTGCCGGGTTTCGACGGCATCTTCCCGCCGCTCGCCGCCGCGCTTTCTCCCGAGCGGGTCTGCATGATGGGGCTGCGCAGCGTCGATCCGGCGGAGCGTCAGGTGCTCGCCGCCACGGGTCTGCGCGTCCACGACATGCGCGCCATCGACGAGAACGGTGTCGCGGCGCTGCTGCGCGGCTTTCTCGACGAGGTCGCGGCGCAGGACGGGCTGCTCCATGTCAGCCTCGACGTCGACTTCCTCGATCCCGACATCGCGCCCGGCGTCGGCACCACCGTTCCCGGCGGGGCCACCTTCCGCGAGGCGCATCTGATCATGGAGATGCTGCATGACAGCGGCCGCGTCGCCAGCCTCGATCTGGTCGAACTCAACCCTTTTCTCGACGAGCGCGGCCGCACGGCGCGGCTGATGGTCGATCTCACAGCCAGCCTGATGGGCCGCAGCGTGCTCGACCGCCCGACCCGGAGCTTCTGACGATGGATCGCAAGCTCAACCTCGTCCGTTTCGTCAGCGTCGACCGGATGATGCGCATCATCGGCGCCTGCGGCATCGAGCCGGCCCTGGCCGCGCTGGCGAGCGAGATCGAGGCCGACTTTCGGCGCTGGGAGCGGTTCGACAAGACGGCGCGCGTCGCCGCCCACAGCCGCACCGGCGTCATCGAGCTGATGCCGACCAGCGATGGCGAGCACTACGCTTTCAAATACGTCAACGGCCATCCCGGCAACACGCGTGACGGCCGCCAGACCGTGACCGCCTTCGGCGTGCTCTCGGATGTCGCGACGGGCTATCCGCTGCTGCTGAGCGAGATGACGATCCTGACCGCGCTGCGCACCGCCGCGACCTCGGCCCTGGCGGCGCTCCACCTCGCCCCGCCCGGGGCGCGCTGCATGGCGCTGATCGGCAACGGCGCGCAGTCGGAGTTTCAGGCGCTCGCCTTCAAGGCGCTGCTGGGCGTCGACCGGCTGCGGCTCTACGACATCGACCCCGCGGCCAGCGCGCGCTGCGCCGCCAATCTCACCGGCTACGGCTTCGACATTGCGCTGTGCGCCTCCGCCGAGGCCGCGATGCTCGGCGCCGAGATCGTCACCACGGCGACGGCCGACAAGGCCAACGCCACCATCCTCACCGACAACATGGTCGGGCCCGGCCTGCACATCAACGCCGTTGGCGGCGATTGCCCCGGCAAGACGGAGCTGCATCCGGACATCCTGCGCCGCAGCGAGATCTTCGTGGAATACCCGCCGCAGACCCGCATCGAGGGGGAGATCCAGCAGCTGCCGGCCGATCATTCCGTGACCGAGCTCTGGCGCGTCGTTGCAGGCCAGCATCCGGGCCGGCGCGATCCACGCCAGATCACGCTGTTCGACTCGGTCGGCTTCGCGATCGAGGATTTCTCGGCCCTGCGCTGGCTGGCCAAGGAAGCTGTGCGGCAGGGCGAGTATGATGAACTCGACCTCCTCGCCGACCCCGACGAGCCGCGCGATCTCTTCGGCATGCTGCTGCGAGCCCAACAATTGTAGTTAGGTCGACGGACAGCGGGCACGCCAGCAACTCGCGTAGCAGTAACGGACAGATACCGTACCCAGCCGCGCCCGACGCCGGTTGCCGTGCGCTAGGCGGCTCGCGGCACCGCACTGCCCAACGGGCCGGCCGTGCCGGAGCGATCGGCGCGAATCCGGAAGGTCTCGACCAGGGCCTGCAATGCCTCGGTGGCCTGCTGGAGGTCCGCAGCCACCTTCGCACTCTGGTCGGCGACCGAGGAGTTCTGCTGGGTCATCTCGTCCATATGGGCGACGACCCGCGCCACCTCCTCGATGCCATGGGCCTGCTCGCGCGAGGCGCTCTTGATCTCGTCGAGCGAGGCCGAGACGCTGGTCGAGGAGCCGACGATCTCGGACAGGGCGGAGCCCGCCTCCTTGACCAGCTTCACCCCGCTGGCGACCTGGACGCTCGAATTGTTGATCAGCCCCGAGATGTCCTTCGCCGCCTCGCCGGAGCGCTGGGCGAGCGTCCGCACCTCGGAGGCGACGACGGCGAAGCCCTTGCCGGCATCGCCGGCCCGCGCCGCTTCGACCGCGGCGTTCAGAGCCAGCAGATTCGTCTGGAAGGCGATGTCGTCGATCACCCGGATGATGTCGCCGATATCGGTCGACGCCTTCTCGATCCGCTCCATCGCGATGACGGCGTCGGTGACGATCGAACCGCCGCGATGGGCAATGTCGTTGGCGGCGGCGCCGAGGCCCGCGGCCTCCGTGGCCCGCTCGAAGCTCTGCTTGACGGAGGCGGCGAGCTGTTCGGTCGTCGCCGCGGTCTCCTCGAGCGAGGCGGCCTGCTCCTCGGTGCGTTGGGCGAGGTCGCGGCTGTCGGCGCCGATCCGGCGCGATCCGGTGGTGATCCGACCCGAGATCTGGCCGACGACCTGGATCACGCCTGAGAAGGTGTCGAGCAGCGCGTTGACGCCGCGGCAAAGCTCGAAGATCGCGCCGCTCTTGCCTTCCAGCGGCACGCGTCGGGTCAGGTCGTTGCCCTGGGTTGCCGCGATCACCGAGCCTGTTTCCGCAACGGCGCCAGCCAGCGCTTCGGCCGCCTGCTTTGAGGCGGTGATGTCGGTGGCGTATTTCACCACCTTGTAGGCTTTGCCGAACGGGTCGAGGATCGGGTTGTAGCTCGCCTGGATCCAGACCTCGCGCCCGCCCTTGCCGATGCGCAGATACTGGTTCTCGTCATGCTCGCCGCGGGCGAGTTTCGCCCAGAACTGGCGATAGGCTTCGCTCCCGCGCTCCGCGGGCGCGACGAAGATGTCGTGCTTGCGGCCCTTGATCTCGGCGAGGGTGTAGCCGAGCGTCTTGAGGAAGTTCTCGTTTGCGTCGCGGATGGTGCCGTCGAGATCGAACTCGATCACGGCCTGCGCCTTCTGGATTGCGGCGATCTGACCTTCCGCGTTCGAGACCATGGCCTTCATGGCGGTGATGTCGGTCGCGTATTTGATCACCTTGAACGGCTTGCTGCCGTCCGTGCCGCAGATCGGTGTGTAGGTCGCTTGCAGCCAGATCCGGCTGCCGGTCTTGGTGATGCGGGCGAACTCCGCCTGGAAGGCCTTGCCGCTGCGCAGATCTCGCCAGAAGCCCTGATAGCCCACCGAGGCGCGCTCCTCCGGCGGCACGAAGATCGAATGGTGCTTGCCGACGACCTCGGCGCGCTCATAGCCGACGGTCTTCAGGAAAAGGTCGTTGGCCTCGAGAATGGTGCCGTCGAGATCGAACTCGATCACGGCCTGCCAGCGCCGGATCGAGGAGGCTTCCGCCAGGGACTGCGTCGTCTTCCTGTTGAAGAAATTCATCATGGGGTTCCTGACCGTTATGCCGCTGGGTCAGGAACCTTGGCGATTCAGGTTACCAAAGGATTGCGATCTGGTTCCATCTGGAACCATATTGGCTCTGTTCCCCGGCGATGCCTCAGCGCAGCACGTTGGGCGGCAGGGGCGGCTCCGCGTTCAGCAGCGTGATCGTCACGCGCCGGTTCTGCGGAATGTAGGGATTGTCGGGAAAGACCGGCTCGGTGTCGGCGCGCCCCGCCACGAAAGCGAAGCGGTCGCTTGGGAAGCCCGCGCCGGAAAGGATCTCGCGCACGGCGAGCGCGCGGCCGGCGGTCAGGCTCCAGGCGTCGGTGGTTTCCATCGAGCCCGGCCGCGCGCTCGAGGTATGGCCGGTGACGGAGAGCCGGTTCGGCAGCCGGCGCAGCGTCGGCGCCAGCGCCTCGAGCAGACGGCGTGTGCGCTCATGCGGCTGCACCGATCCCTCGGGGAACATGGAGCGGCCGTATTCGTCCACGAGCGAGACGTTCAGCCCGTCCTTCGTCGGCTCGATCAGGATGTTGCGTGAGAGTTCGGAGATTTCCGGCATGGTCTGGAGCGCCTGACGGATGCTGACCATGGCGCTGTGCAGGGACTGCTGGTTCGCCGCGGGCCGGCTGAGTTCGCGGTCCCAGCTGGTCCGGCGCGCGCCGTCATCCTGCCCGGAGGTGCCCATGGCCGCATCGCGCGGCGACGAGGATTTGTTGCCCGATTTGTCGAGAGCGGTGCCCATCAGCAGGCCGCCGGCGCCGCTGTTGCTAGGGCTGACCGCCGCGGGAGCGAAATACTCCGCCAGGCCGACCTTCTGCTCCTGCGTGGTCATGCTGATCAGCCACATCAGCAGGAAAAAGGCCATCATCGCGGTCACGAAATCCGCATAGGCGATCTTCCAGGCCCCGCCATGGTGGCCATGGGCGGCCTTCTTGATCTTCTTGATGATGATCGGCTGGACCGGCTTATCCATGGGAACCCCGCTGGAAAGGGAAAGAGGGTCAGGCGGGGAGATTGGCCGTCGACGCTTCAACTTCCGCGAAGGTCGGGCGGACGTCGCTCATCAGCGCCTTGCGGGCGAACTCGACCGCCATCACCGGCGGCTGGCCGGCGATATGGGCCAGCAGGCCGGCCTTGAGCGAGAGATAGTATTTCGACTCGGCCTCGAAGGTGCTCTTCAGCGAGGCCGCCATCGGGCTGAAGAAGCCATAGGCGACGAAGACGCCGAAGAAGGTGCCGACCAGCGCGCCGCCGATGAGATGGCCGAGCACCTCCGGCGGCTCGGTGATCGAGCCCATCGTCTTGATCACGCCCAGCACGGCCGCGACGATGCCCAGGGCCGGCGTGCCGTCGGCGATCGACTGCATGGCCCCGACGATCCGCTCCTGCTCCTGATGGTGGGTCTCCAGCTCCTCGTCCATCAGCGCGTCGATCTCGTGGACGTTGTTGGCGCCCATGGTCAGCATGCGCATGTAGTCGCACACGAACTCGACCGCGTGATGGTTGTTGGCGAAGCTCGGGAAGGCGTTGAACAGCGACGAGTCGTGCGGATTCTCGATGTGCTGCTCGATTGCCAGCATGCCCTTCTGCTTGATCAGCTTGTAGAGCGAGTACTGCATTCCCAGCAGCTCGACATAGTCTTCCTGCTTGTATTTCGGCCCCTTCATCAGAGTGCCGAACATGGACGGCACGGCCTTGAGCACCGGGCCGGGATTGCCGATGACGAAGGCACCGATCGCCGCGCCGAGGATGATGACGAACTCGAAGGGCTGCCAGAGCACGCCGAGCTTCCCGCCCATCGCGGCATAGCCGCCGAAGACGCAGAGGATGACGATGATCGAGCCGACGATGAGCCGCATGGCGATTACTACCCTCGCGCCGCCGCAGGAAAAGCCCACGCGAAGCCACTGGTGATCCCGGAAACTCGCCGATTGAGGTTAATGGCGGGTTTAGAGCCGGGCTTCGCGCACCCTCTGGCGCCCCGATTAACGCTGCGTCACGGTGAAGCGGAGGCCGCCGCGGCGCCGCGCAGCTTTGCAAGGCCGGCCGCACCTACCGCTCTGGAGCCGACGCCGGAGGTCGCAGCCGCAGACCGGCCCGAGGCCGTCAATCCGGCTGATGGTCCAAGGCTTTGAGGCCTGCGGGCGCTCTTACGTCTCCGTTGGCGGGACGGGCTTTTCGACGATCTCGCGCATCAGCCACTCCACGAAAGCCTGAACCTCGGGATTGGCACGCTCCGCGCGTCGATAGATCAGGCGATGGGCCACGACGCCGATGCCGGTCGGGCCCAGCGGCATGACGAGGCGGCCGGCGGCCAGCAGGTCGCGCGCCTGCAAGGTCGACTCGAGCGCGAGGCCCAGCCCGTCGACAGCGGCGGCCAGAGCGAGATGGGCGCGGTCGAACTGCAGGCCGCGGGCGCTCAGGGGCACGAAGGGCGCATGACGCGCGGCCCACTGGTCCCATGGAACCACGCAGCGCAGCGAGTGGATCAGCGGCACGCGCGCGATGTCGTCGGCCGTCTCCAGCCCATGTGCGGCCACGAAGGCGGGGCTGGCGAGCGGGACGATCAGTTCTTCTCCGAGCGCCACCGCTTCGCAATCCTCGGGAACGGGCCGCGCATACTGGATGTCGATGAGGATGCCGTCCTGCCCGAGCCGGGCCGGCTCATGGCTGGCGAAGAGCGCGACGTCGATGCTGGGGTGCTCGCGCAGGAACTGGCCGAGCCGCGGCATCAGCCAGAGCGTGGCGAGGCTGGGCGAGGCATGGATCGGCAGCCGCCTGACGCCGGCCCCGGAGGCGACGCGGATCGTCGCCGTCATCAGCCGCGCGAAGCTCTCGCCGATCGAGGCGGAATAGGTCAGCGCCTCCTCGGTCGGGACGACGCTGCGCCGCACGCGCAGGAACAGGGGCCGGCCCAGCATGCCTTCCAGCGCGCGCATCTGGTGACTGATCGCCGAGGGCGTCAGGTTCATCAGCTTGGCCGCGCCCGAGAAGCTGCCCGCCTCCATCACGGCGCGGAAGGTCTGCAGCCATTGCAGCGGTGGCATCCCCCCGATCATCGATGAGCCCTATTCGTCGATCACGCCAAAATTCTTCGTTTTTCGCCCGAGCGAGCCCCATGTTACGCCTGAAGCATGAGGAATGCAGCTCATCAAACGAAGCTGCGGCCCGCAGGGAGAAAAACGCGCCGGCAACCGGCGCCAGGTGACGCGCAGTCGCGTACGCCACCGTCCTCCATGCGTGCCTCCTCCAGAAACGGGATGTCCGGCCCGAATGGCCGGCCTGGCGAGGAAAGAACCGGCGCATGAACCTGCACAGACTGCTTCTCGAACGGAAAGCCGCCGGCAAGCCGGTCACCGTCGCCATCATCGGCGCGGGCAAGTTCGGCACGATGTTCCTCTCCCAGGCGCGCAGCACGGACGGGATGCACATCGTCGGCGTGGCCGATCTCAACACCGCCCGCGCCCGCTCGCAGCTGAAGCTGGCCTGCTGGCCGCAGGAGCAATATGCGGCGGCCTCCATCGACGATGCCCTGAAGAACGGCGCGACGCTCGTCACCGAGGATGGCGACGCGCTGATCGACCATCCCGGTGTCGAGGTCATCATCGAGGCGACGGGCGATCCGGGCGCCGGCATCCGTTTCGCGATGCGCGCCATTGCCAATGGCAAGCACATCGTCATGGTCAATGTCGAGGCTGATGCCTGCGCGGGGCCCCTGCTGGCGCGCAAGGCTCGCGAGGCCGGTGTCGTCTATTCGCTGGCCTGGGGCGATCAGCCGGCCCTGATTGCGGACCATGTCGACTGGGCCCGCGCGGCCGGCTTCCGCGTCGTCTGCGCGGGCAAGGGCACGCGCTACCACCCGACCTATCATCAGTCGACGCCCGACACGGTCTGGGACATCCTCGACAAGTACATGAAGATCAAGGATCGCAATTCGATCAATCCGAAGATGTTCAACTCCTTCGTCGACGGCACCAAGTCGGGCATCGAGATGACGGCCGTCTGCAATGCGACGGGGCTCGAATCCCAGGCCGAGGGTCTGTCCTTCCCGCCGGCGACGCGGTTCGAGCATGCCGAGATCTGCAAGCCGAAAGCCGATGGCGGCGTGCTCGAGCGGGCCGGCGTCACCGAAGTCACCTCCTCGGTCTATCGCGACGGCGCGGATGTGCCCCACAGCCTGGTCATGGGCACCTATGTCGTCTTCGAATCCGACAGCGCCTATAGCGAGGAGTGCTTCCGGGAGTATTCGATGCTGCCCGACAAGAGCGGCCGCTATGCCTGCCTCTACCGGCCGATCCACATGATCGGGCTCGAGCTCGGAATCTCGGTCGCCTCGGCAGCGCTGCGCCACGAGCCGACGGGCGCGCCGATCTGTTTCAATTCCGACGTCGTCGCCACCGCCAAGCGGGACCTCAAGGCCGGCGAGATGCTGGATGGCGAGGGCGGCTTCTGCGTCTGGGGCAAGCAGACACCGGCCAAGACCTCGCTGGCGGAGGGCTATCTGCCGCTCGGCCTCGCCCATCGCGTCAAGCTCAAGCACGACATCGCGCTGGGCCAGCGACTGAAATGGTCGGACGTCGCCTTCGATGCCGACGACGCCGCGGTCAAGGTTCGCCGCGAGATGGAGGATCACTTCCGGGGCTGACGCCGCCCCGGCCCAGCAGTGCAGACCGGCGAGAGCCCGAGATAACGGGCCGGCCAAACCGTCCAGGGAGGACATCATGACCAAGATCAGAGCAGACCAGCCGACCCGCCGGACCGTCCTGGCAGGAGCCGCGCTCGGCGCGGGCCTCGTCGCCATGCCCGGCATCCTGCGGGCCCAGCAGCTGAAATGGATCGGCGCCTCGGCGACGCCGCAGACCGACTTCATCGCCCAGAGTCTCGACGTGTTCGCCGCGCGCGTGAAGGAGCTGACCAAGGGCCAGATCGACATCGCCTCGCACCATGCCGGCGCGCTCGGCGGTGAGCGCGAGAATGTCGAGGGGCTGCTGCAGGGCTCGATCCATGTCGCGACGCCGGGCGCCGCCCTGCTCGCCGGCTGGTACAAGCCGGCCGAGGTCTTCACCTATCCCTATCTGTTCAAGAACGTCGCCCACAAGGACAAGGTCATGACCGCGATCATGACCGAATACGGCAACGACGTCGCGGCCCAGGCCAAGCTGCGTCCGCTCGGCGCCATCCCGCGCATGCCGCGTCAGCTCTCCTCCAGCCGCGTGGTCAAGACGCCGGCCGATCTCAAGGGCTTCAAGATCCGCGTGCCGGAGACGACGATGTGGCGCCGGACCTTCGAGCGCTTCGGCGCCTCGCCGACGCCGCTGCCCTGGCCGGAGGTGTTCCAGGCGCTGAAATCGGGCGTGATCGAGGGTCAGGAGAACCCGATGGCGCTGACCTTCAACGGCGGCATCTTCGACGTGAACAAGAACCTCGCGCTGACCGAGCACATGATGCAGGACAACATGATCGTGATCTCGGAAGCGAGCTTCCGTGCGGTCAGCGAGGACCAGCGCAAGGCCCTCGTCCAGGCCGCCCGCGACACGGAGGATACGCTGCGTCCGAAGGTGATCGCCGACGACGAACGCATTCTCGGCCTGGTCAAGGCCAAGAACATCGCGATCAACGATGTCGACAAGGACGCCTTCCGCAAGACGCTCGAAGGCATGGAGACCGAGTTCGCCCATGTGAAGAAATGGGTCGACCGGATCAAGACGATCGCCTGATCACCGGATCGCCACCGTTGTCGGGCCCGTCGGGCCCGGCACCTTGCTCTCGCGTGACGGGATTGCCATGCAGCCTCTGACCGGTCTGCCTGCGCTGTGGCGCAGGGTCTGTGATGCCGGCGACTGGATCGCCCGCGCCATCGTCGGCGCGTCGATCGCGGCCATCGTTCTGATCACCATCGTCGCGGTCTGGTACCGCTACGGGCTGGATCGCCCGCTGTCCTGGACGGAGCAGGTCTGCCGGATCCTGTTCGTCTGGTCGGTCTTCGCCGGCGCCGCGGTGCTCTACCGGAACATGCTGCACATCGCGATCGACATGTTCGTGCTGATGCTGCCGCAGCGGCTGCAGATGGTCGTGCTCTGGCTCAACCAGGGGCTGATCCTGCTGCTGGCCGTGCTGATGCTCTGGTTCGGGCTGCAGATTTCGATCGGCACGCTCGGCCAGACCTTCGGGGCGCTGGAGATCAGCCCGGCCTCCTTCTATTTCGCCGCGCCCTTCTGCGCCGCGCTGATGATCCTGTTCTGGATCGAGAAGCTGCTGGATCCGGCCCGTCGCGATCCGTTCGGCGACGTTCATCTCTAGACGCGCATTGCGAGGAGACGATCCCCATGGCCGGCGTGCTGATGCTCTCCTTCGGCGTGATGATGGTGCTGGGCCTGCCCATCGCCTTCGCGATGGCGCTCGCCGCCGTCATGACGATCGCCAACCACCCGACTCTGCCCTTCTCGGTCTTCGTGCAACGGGCGTTGATCGGTGCGGATTCCTACTCGCTGCTGGCGATCCCGTTCTTCATCCTGGCCGGCAACATCATGAATGTCGGCGGCATCACCGCCCGCATCATCAGCTTCGCCAATGCCTGCGTCGGCCGGTTCAGCGGCGGGCTCGGCCTCACCACCGTGATGTCCTGCATGGTCTTCTCCGGCGTCTCCGGCTCGGCGGTGGCCGATGCGACCGCTTTGGGCAAGGTGCTGATTCCGGGCATGAAGCGCTCCGGCTACGACCCCGGCTATGCCGCCGCCATCACGGCCTCAGCCTCGGTGATGGGGCCGATCATCCCGCCCTCGATCCCGCTCGTGATCTACGCCCTCTCGGTCGGCAAGGGCGTGTCCGTCGCCGCCCTGTTTCTCGGCGGCGTCATTCCCGGCCTGCTGCTCGGCGGCGGGCTCGCGGTCGTCGTCTACCTGATCTCGCGGGCCCGGAAATACCCGGTCCATGAGGCGGTGCCGATGCGCGAGGTGCTGCGTTCCGGCAGCAAGGCGATCTGGGCGCTGATGATGCCTTTCGTCATCCTGTTCGGCGTCACTGGCGGCGTCGTCACGGTGACGGAGAGCGCGGCCGTGGCGGTGCTCTATGCGCTCTTCGTCGCCATGGTCATCCATCGCGAACTGTCCTGGCGCCAGCTCTGGAGCATCTGCGTCCAGAGCGGGCTCGATTCCGCCGTGGTCATGATCATCATCGCCTTTGCCGCCGGCTTCGGCTGGCTGATGGCGGTGAGCGGCCTGCCGCGCGAGATTGCCGCGTGGATCGGAGCCTTTTCGGACAATCCCTGGGTCATCCTGATCCTGATCAACGTGCTGCTGCTGATCGTCGGCTGCTTCATGGAAGCGATCGCGGCCATGATCATCCTGATCCCGGTGCTGATCCCGATCGTCGAGGCGGTGGGGATCGACCTCGTTCATTTCGGGCTGGTCATCGTTTTCAACCTGATGCTCGGCCTGCTGACGCCACCCGTTGGCATCCTGCTCTACATCTGCGGGAACTTCGCCCAAGTGAAGATCGAGCGCGTCGTGCGGGAGGTGCTGCCTTTCCTAGGCGTTGGCTTCGGCGTGCTGGCGATCATCACCTTCGTTCCCGAAGTCGTCCTCTGGTTGCCACGGCTCGTGTTGCAGTGACCCGCGCTGCGTGGATGCGCGAGAGCCTCTCTTCGGCGGAGCGCCTCTTCGCGCATGAGCGCGCACGGTGCCGCTGGGGCGGCGCGGCGTTCCCTCGCCAGGACCATGCGCCGCCGACGGTGCAGATGGTCGCAACGCCGTCAGAGGCAATGCGCCGGTAGCAGCACGGGCGCTCCGGTGACGGCAAGCCCGCCGAGACCGGCCCAGCCGCCGACGAGCCAGGCACGCCGCAGCACCGGATCGGCGGTCGTGCCGCGGGCGCGCAGTGCCTGGCGCAAAGGCAGCAGGCTTAGCGCCAGACAGGACAACCAGAGCGGTATCAGCAGCCCGTTCAGCAGCGTGAAGGGGCCAAGCAGGAGGCGCTCTCCCCAGCCGAGGCCGCAGCCCAGGCCATGGGCGGCGTAGATCGCGTTGAAGCCCAGGGCCCAGATCAGCAGGCCGGCGAGGAGGCGCATCACCACCGCCATGACGCCCCCGCTGGCAGGGCGATGGCGGCGAGCGAGACGATCATCGCGAGCACGCCGTAGCGGAGCCAGAGCCGCGCCACCCGCGGCTCGAGCAGCCGGGCCGGCGAGACATAGCCCTGCGCCAGTCGCCGGCGGACGAAGAGCAGCATGACGAGCGCGATCAGCCCATGCACGGCGCCATAGATCAGCAGCACCCAGACAACCGCGCCATAGGCATGGCTCTGCGGGCTCGGCAGGCCGAGCCAGCCGAAGGTGCCGAGCGCCAGCAACCCGACGACGAGGCCGGTTGTCGCCAGCGCATAAGCGGAGCGCGCCCGCTGCGGCCGCCCCGTTCGGACCGCTGCCAGCGCTGCTTGCTCGGCCAACAGCGCTGCGGACACGCCTGCCAGGACGAGAATCGCGGCCATGAGCGAGGGCTGCGCCAGCACGGGCGGAGGCCATCCCGCGCCGACGGTGGCGAGGAAGGCGTAGCCGAAGAGGAGCGAGGCGAAGAAGGTCGCGTCCGTCACCAGCGCGAACACGCTGCCCCACCAACCCGGCGCCTCCGCCGATTCATGATGTGGCACCGCTTGCTCGCCACGGCCGAGCGGGATGGGACCCAGATCGGCCCGGGCCCCTAGTCCGGCCGCCCAGTGCCATCCGAGGATGACGAGACCCGCCAGCGCCACCGGCGCTGCCATGTAGAAGCCGAGCAGCAGCGAGAGGAAGAAGCTCCCCGTGACGGCCGCCGTCACGATCGGCAGCCAGGAATTGCCGGGCACGATCACGATCTCGCTCACCGCGCCCGAGACGATGTCGACGCCGGTCGTTTCGCGCAGCCCGTCGCGGGTCCGCCCGAGATAGCCTTCGCCCTGGGCGAGGCTCCGGGCCAGCGCATGGCGCCGGTCGAGCGGCTCGCGGCTGTCGACCTGCGGAAGGCTGGCGAGGTTGTAGCTCGGCGCCGGGATCGGCAGCGCCCATTCGAGCGTGCCCGCCCGCCAGGGATTGCGTCCGGAGCGCCGACCGAACAGCGCCGCGAGGCTGAAATCGATGACGGCGACGGCGACGCCGATCGCCATGATGAAGGAGCCGACCGAAGAGAGCAGGTTGGGCCAGTCCCAGCCGAGGCCGGTCTCGTAGCTGGAGACACGCCGCGGCATGCCGAGCAGCCCGGTCAGATGCATCACCAGGAAGGTCAGGTTGAAGCCGGCGAAGATGAGCCAGAAGGCGAGCTGCCCGAGCAGCGGGTGGCTGCGGCGCGCGATCAGCCGCGGCAACCAGTAATGCAGCCCGGCCAGCATCGGGAAAACGAAGCCGCCGATCAGGACATAGTGCAGATGGGCCGTGACGAAGGCGGTGTCATGGACCTGCCAGTTCAACGGCACCATGGCGAGCATCACGCCCGTCAGCCCGCCGATCAGGAAATTGAAGAAGAAGCCGGCGATGTAGAGCATCGGCAGCCGCATCTGCGGCTGCCCGGCCCACATCGTCGCAAGCCAGGCGAAGAGCTGGACCACGGTGGGCACCGCCACCAGCGCCGAGGCCGCCGAGAACAGCGCCAGCGCCAGATGCGGGATGCCGGTCGCGAACATGTGGTGGACCCAGAGCCCGAAGCTGAAGAAGCCCAGCACCAGGATCGAGCCCACGACCCAGCCATAGCCGACCAGCGGATGGCGGACCATGACCGGCAGGACGGTCGAGATGACCCCAGCCGCGGGCAGGAAGATGATGTAGACCTCCGGATGGCCGAACAGCCAGAACAGATGCTGCCAGAGCAGCGGGTGGCCGCCCCGCGCCGGATCGAAGAAGGGCCAGCCGAAGGCGCGCTCGATCTCGAGCAGGGTGGAGGCCAGGATCAGCGGCGGAAACCCGACCACCATCATCAGCGCCGTGACCAGAATGTACCAGGCGAAGATCGGCATCTTGCCGAGCGACATGCCCGGCGCGCGCAGCTTGAGCACGGTGACGGTGATCTCGATCGAGGCGCAGACGGCCGAAATCTCGACGAAGGTGATGCCGAGCAGCCAGACATCGGCATTGATGCCTGGCGTGTAAGTCTTCGATGCAAGCGGCGTGTACATGAACCAGCCGCCGTCGGGTGCCAGCCCCAGCGCCATCGCAGCGAGAAGGATGAATCCGCCGAAGAGATAGCACCACCAGCCGAAGGCGGAGAGGCGCGGAAAGGCCAGGTCGCGCGAGCCGAGCAGCTTCGGCAGCATGTACATGGCGAGCCCCTCGAAGAAGGGGATCGCGAACATGAACATCATCAGGCTGCCATGCATCGTGAAGATCTGGTTGTAGATCTCCGGCCCGACGAAGGCCGAGCGCGGCGTCGCCAGCTGCGCCCGGATCAGCATGGCGAGGATGCCGCCGATGGTGAAGTAGACACCCGCCGCGACCATGAAGCGGATGCCGAGATCGCTGTGATTGACGTTGGTGAGAACGCCTTTCCAGCCGCTCTGCCGCCGCCAGATCGCATCGAGTTCGGCGTGGAGCTTGAGCGCGCTCATGGACGGTCTCCGCCAGCGAGCTTCGCCCAGGCCGCCTCGTCATGGGCGAGGACGCTGAAATTCATGACACTGTGGCCGGTGCCGCAGAACTCGGCGCAGACGCCGCCATAGCGCCCCGGTAGGTCGGCGCGCAGCAGGATGCGGTTGCGGCTGCCGGGGACGGCGTCGATCTTGCCGCCGAGCCGCGGCACCCAGAAGCTGTGGATCACATCCGCGCTGGTGACGAAGACCTCGACGCTGCGCCCGGCCGGGATGTCGAGCACGTCGGCGCGCGTGACGGAACCTCCCGGGCCCTGGCGGGTAAACTCCCAGCGCCATTGTCGGGCCTGCGCCTCGACGCGGAGCGCCGGCACCTCGCGGGCGCCGGTGATGCGCTCGCCGAGCACCACCGCATAGACCGTGGCGACGCTGAGTAGGACCAGCGGGAAGACCAGTCCGCCGCCGACGAGGAACAGGCGCAGCGACGGCGCCGGCCTGCGGCGACGGCGCCAGGCCAGGAGGAACAGCCCGAAGATGACGACGAAGGACAGGATCGAGAGCGCGAGCAGCACGGTCATCAGCGTGAGGATGCTGTCCGCCGCCGGGCCGGCAGGATCGAGCACGGAGAGAGGGCCGCTGCACGCCCCGCAAGCGATGCCGGCCGTCGCGATGGGGGCGAGGCGATGAGCCCGCCGCGCCCCGATACCGACCAGGCGCTGGATCCGCTGCATGCGGAAAAGGTGCTGAGCGACACCGACACCCGCGTCGCCGTCGCAGGCCACCCGATCCATGCGATGTTGGTTGCCTTCCCGATCTCGCTGACGATGTGCACGCTCGGCGCCGACCTGTTCTACTGGTGGACCGGCGACATCTTCTGGACGCGCGTCGCGCTCTGGGCGATTGGCGCCGCCTTCCTGATCGGCCTCCTCGCTGGCCTGTCGGGCACCGTCGAACTGCTGCTGGTCCCGGGCATCCGCACCCGCCCGCCGAGCTGGACGCATTTCGTGATCGCGGTCGCGCTGCTCAGCATGCTCGGCGCCAATTTCGGCTACAGGCTGAGCGGTTACGAGGACGCGGTGCTGCCATTCGGCGTTCTGCTGTCGGTGCTGTGTGCCGGTTTCACGGGGCTGACGGGCTGGCATGGCGGGAAGCTCGTCTTCGACTACCGGCTCGGCGCCGGCGGCAGCAAAAGCTGACGGTTGAGGGGCTGCTGCAGCCAGTCTGGCATCAGCGCGGCGTCGAGATGCGGCTTGGCGAGCACGACAAGCAGGATCGCGGTCATGATGGCGAGGCCCGCGGACAGCAACAGCGCCGGCGGCACGGCGGGGCGGACATAGCCCTCTTCGCCCAGCCGCGCGACGCAATGCCCGACATAGGTGTGCAGCACGACCAGCCCGCCGATCAGCGCCAGCTTGGCGAACATCCAGGGCTCGAACACCCAGCGGGCGAAGATCAGGCTGCCGCCAGCGATCGTGGCGAGGACGGCGGCCGGACTGACGCAGAAATTATAGCCGAAATGGGCGAAGATCCGCATCCGCGCCGCCTCGCCGGCCCGCACGGGATTGTCGGCCCGCGCCAGCAGCAGAGGCAGCAACAGCAGACCGCCGCACCAGACCAGGAGGGTGGTGATGTGCAGGAATTTGAGCCAGGCGATCATGAGAATGCCGCCCGGTCGAGCCGCTTGGCGGTCCAGAGGGCATAACCGCCATAGATGAAGAAGGCCGGCACCCACATCAGCAGCCCGGCGAGTTGCTGATCCTGAAGCGGATCGAGGCCCCAGAGCAGCGCGCCCGCGGCGTGGACCGGGTAGAGCGGTGTCGGGGCGAGTGTGAGCAGCGCCCCCAACAGGCCCATTTGCCCGGCCCCTGCCGCGATCGCCAGCAGCGCCGTCACCGGTGCGGTCCGCGCCGACATCACATTGCGCCAGAACCAGACGAAGCTCGCCAGCAAGAACACCTGCATCAGCCAGTAGAGGCTCGCATCGCGATAGAGCGCCTCATAGAGCGCCGGCCAGTGCCACAACCACAGCGCAAGGCTCGACAGACCCAGCGGCGCCGCAACGCCGGAGGGCCGCCCTGCCGGGAATGCGATAGCCAGGAGCGGCGCGGCCAGCGCAGCCATGACCAGATGATGCAGGCCCCGCGCTGCAAACAGCGCCGAGGCGAGGGCGCAGAGCGGCGACACGAAAACGATCGTCAGCACCGCGACCGCGACAAGCCCCGCGAGGCGGCGCCGGTCCCGCAGCCCGAGGGCGGCTGCGGCAGCCAGCGCCAGCACCATCAAGAGGGGAGGGTCGAAATTCCAGGTGGCAAGGAGATCGGCGGGGGCGGGTGGCAGCCCGCAATAGGGAACGACACTTCCGACCGACACCCGAACCACCTCCCCGGACCGCGCGACCCCGGCCAGGGAATGGGGTCACCAGTCAGGAATACGCAAAGCGCCGCGCGAGGTTCCCTAAGCTCGGGGTCCCGATCGCTGCTTGCATCGGTTGTGCTTGCGGGCCGCGCGCGCCTTCACACGTCCGTGACCTCCCGGAACCAGCGCGTGATCCATCAGTAGGGTCCAGAGTTCCTCGCACCAAAGGCAAGCCGTTCGCATGACCTATCAACACGCCCGGTTCGACCGGCATCGCCCGATCGACCTCGTCTCGTCGGCCTTGCTGTCGTTTCCCGTCGCCTGCTTCACGCTCACGGTTCTCACCGACGTCGCCTACTGGCAGACGCTCAATCTGCTGTGGCTGCATTTCTCGGAATGGCTGCTGTTCGCAGGTTTGGTCTTCGGCGCGTTTGCGCTGCTGACGCTGGCGATCGATTTTGCCCTCCACCGCGTCCGGCCGGCCTGGTCGGCTGTCCTCGCGGGGATCGTGGTTCTGCTGCTCGCCACGCTCAACAGCTTCATCCACACGGCCGACGGCTGGACCGCGGTCATGCCGTACGGGCTGACCGTGTCGGTGCTGACCGTCGTCGTGATGATCGCCACCGCCTGGCTGGGAGCGCGCCATGACTGAAACCTCCCGCCTGTCCCTGATCGCACTCGCGTCCAGCTGCCTCGTTCTGGCGGGCTGCAACGACGAGAGCTTCGACGTGTCAAAGCAGTACGGACCCGATCCGGTGCTGCCGGCTCCGAGTTCGGACCTGCTGCCGGCTCTCAAGGTGGCCGAGGTGGTCGGCTGGCGCGATGGCCAGGCCCCGCGCGTGCCGGAAGGTCTCGTGGTAACCCCCTTCGCGAAGGGTCTCGCCAACCCCCGGACGGTGCATACCCTGCCGAATGGCGACGTGCTCGTCGTTCAGTCGAAGGCCCCGCCCGGGAAGCCCATCAACCGTCCCAAGGACATCATCCGCAACTTCATCATGTCGATCGCTTCGGGTAGCCCGGAAGGGCAGCCGGAGACGAACCGGATCACGCTTCTGCGCGACACGGACCGCAATGGCACGGTCGACGAGCGCGTCGAGCTGCTCACGGGGCTCAATTCGCCCTTCGGCGTCGCCTGGTACGAGGACACGCTTTATGTCGCCGCGGCCGATGCGATCCTGAGCTATCCCTATGCGCTCGGGCAGACCGCGATCGACGCGCAACCGACCGTCCTGACGCCGTTACCGGGCGGGCCGATCAACCATCACTGGACCAAGGATCTGGCGCTCAGTCCCGACGGCCGCTTCCTCTACGCATCGGTCGGCTCCAATTCCAACGCTGCCGAGCGCGGTCTCGAAGCGGAGAAGGGCCGGGCCGCGATCTGGCAGGTCGATCGCCGCACGGGGGCGGCGCGTATCTTCGCATCGGGTCTGCGCAATCCGAACGGGCTGAACTTCCATCCGGAAACCGGCCAGCTCTGGACCGTCGTCAACGAGCGCGACGAGCTCGGCGGCAATCTCGTGCCGGATTATCTGACCTCCGTTCGCGAGGGCGGGTTTTACGGCTGGCCCTGGAGCTATTACGGCCAGCATGCCGACCGGCGCGTCGTCCCGCCGCGTCCCGATCTCGTCGCGAAGGCGATCTCGCCGGATTACGCGCTGACGAGCCATGTCGCAGCGCTGGGGCTGGCCTTCACCCATGATTCCGCAATGCCGGCGGCCTATCGCAACGGCGCCTTCGTGGGCAACCGCGGCAGCTGGAACCGCAATGCCTTCAACGGCTACAAGGTGATCTTCATCCCCTTCGAGAACGGTCGCCCCACCGGCATGCCGCAGGATGTCGTGACGGGGTTCCTCGAGGGCGAACAGGCGCGGGGGCGGCCGGTCGGCCTGGCGATGGACGGGACGGGCGCGCTGCTCATTGCCGACGATGCTGGCAACACGGTCTGGCGCGTCGCGGCGGCGGATGGCTCGACCACCCCCCAGCCGATCCCCACGGACCGCGTCTCGGCTCAGGCCGCGTCGGCGGCGCCGGATTCCAGGCGTCCGACCGGCGAGGCCCCGCCAGTCGGCGCGCGGTCCCAGCCGTCGCAGACCGACATCGCACCGGCGGTCGGCCCGGAAGACGGTGCCGGGGCGGCACAGGGACCAAAACCGACGGCGCCGTGAGCGCGTATACCGACACGGAAAGCCGCGCCATCATGGCGCATGCCCAAGCCGGACCTTCACACCGGGCCGGCGCGTTACCTCTGTATCGTTGAAAGGAGACGTCATGACCTGGGAAACTCCCACCATCGAAGCCATCGCTTGCGGCATGGAAGTCACGGCCTACGCGCCGGCGACCGAGAGCCATGAAATCGCCAGCCATGAGATCGCCAGCCTCCCCGCGCAGCCGACCGCCGACACGCAGGCCGACTGACCATCGATGAAGGCCGTCGTCCTCGGTTCCGCTGCGGGCGGCGGCTTTCCACAATGGAACTGCCGCTGCGCCAATTGTTCTTTGGCCTGGGCCGGTGACCCGCGTGCGTCCTGGCGGACGCAATCCTCGCTCGCTCTCGTGGAGCGCGACGAGGCTATCCTCGTCAACGCCTCCCCCGACATCGGCCAGCAGTTGCGCGCCACGCCGGCTCTCTGGCCGCAATCCGCGCGGCACTCCCCGATCGCCAAGGTTGTCCTGACCAGCGCGGAGATCGATCACGTCGCCGGGCTGTTGTCGCTGCGCGAGCGCCATGCCTTTCAGATTTGGGCGCTGGACCCTGTCCGAGCCGCCATCGCGGATAATCCGATGCTGCAGCCTCTGCAGGCGGACTGGGCCGCGCTCCGCGCCGATGCCCCGATCCCGGCTGGAGACGAGACCGAAATGACGCTGTTTCCGGTGCCCGGCAAGGCGCCGCTCTATCTCGAGACACCCGAGCCTGAGACCGGCAGCGAGGACGGCGAAACGGCCGGTCTGGTGGTGAGCCGACGCGGGACGCGCCTCCTCTACATCCCAGGCTGTGCGACTCTGAGCGACGGGGTGCGCGTTCAGGCCGAGCGGGCGGACATCGTCCTGTTCGACGGCACGCTCTTCGAGGACGACGAGATGATCAGGTCTGGGCTGGGCGAAAAGACCGGTCGCCGGATGGGGCACATGCCGATGACCGGTCCGGGCGGCTCGCTCGACTGGCTCGCAGCGCTCCCGGCGTCGCGCAAAATCTACACCCACATCAACAACACCAACCCGGTTCTCATCGAGGGCTCGCGCGAGCGCAGGCTCGTCGAGAGCGCCGGCGTCGAGATCGCCCGGGATGGCATGGAGATCCCTCTGTGAGCCTGCTTTCACCTGACGCCTTTCTGGACAGGCTCCGCGATGTCGGCGCACGGCGCTATCACGACCGGCATCCGTTCCATCAGCGTCTTCATTCCGGACGCTGCACCAGGGGCGAGGTGCAGGCCTGGGCGCTGAACCGCTACGCCTATCAGGCCGCGATCCCCCGCAAGGACGCCACGCTCATCGCCCGCCTGGACGATCCCGCTCTGCGGCGGGCCTGGCGCCAGCGCCTCGTCGACCATGACGGTGGGGCCGATGGCGAGGGCGGCATCGAGCGCTGGCTGCGCCTCTGCGAAAGTCTGGGATTTGCGCGCGCGGACGTCGTCGCGTTCAGGGGCGTTCTGCCGGCGACGCGGTTCGCGGTCGGCGCCTATGTCGAATTCGTCCGTGAGCGTCCGCTGCTCGAGGCAGTGGCGTCGTCGCTGACCGAACTCTTCTCGCCGCAGGTGATCAAGACGCGCGTCGCGGGCATGCTCGCCCATTACGACTTCGTCAGCGCCGAAAGCCTGAGCTACTTCACGGCCCGCCCCGAGCAGGCATCGCGCGATGTCGAGAGCGCACTCGCTTACGTCACGGCCCACGCCACCACACCGGCCGATCAGGAGGCGGTGGTCGCTGCCCTCGAATTCAAATGCGACGTGCTCTGGGCGATGCTTGATGCGCTCGACCATGCCTATGGCGAGCCGGGGCAGATTCCGCCCGGCGCATTCGAGCCTGAATCGTGACCGACACCGGATCGAAGCCCCGGCTGGCGGCGGGTGTGCGCATCCGGGAGGATCGCGTCCGCGGCGGGCATAATATGCTGGCGCCCGAGCATGTGCTGCGGATCAACGCATCGACGGCTGCGATCCTGGCGTTGTGCGATGGACAGCGCTCGCTGCCTGCGATCGTCGATCACCTCGCGCGCGACTATGCCGCCGACCGGACCCGGATCGAACGCGACGTCACCGCGCTGCTCGGCGATCTCGCCTCCCGAGGTCTGATCGACCCATGAGCGCCCCGGCCCCCTTCGCACTGCTGGCCGAGCTGACGCATCGCTGCCCGCTGGCCTGCCCCTACTGCTCCAATCCCCTGGAGCTCGATCGCAAGGCCGACGAACTGGCGACCGCCGACTGGATCCGCGTCTTCGAGGAGGCGTCCGACCTCGGCGTCCTGCAGCTTCATCTCTCCGGCGGCGAGCCTGCAGCGCGCCAGGATCTCACCGAGCTCGTCGCGGCCGCTGCGCGGCATGGGCTGTACTCGAACCTGATCACCTCCGGCATCGGGCTTGATCGCGATCGGCTGGCTGCGCTGGCCCAGGCCGGGCTCGACCATGTCCAGCTCTCGATCCAGGACACCGACGCAGGCAACGCCGACCGGATCGCCGGCTTGGCCGGCTCGCACCGGCGCAAGAGCGCCTTCGCGTCCATGGTCACCGAGGTTGGCTTGCCGCTGACGATCAACGCCGTTCTGCATCGCGGCAACCTGGCCCGCATGGCGGCCATGGTCGACGAGGCGATCGGCCTGGGCGCGCGGCGGATCGAGCTGGCACACACGCAGTATTACGGTTGGGCCGCCCGCAATCGCGAGGCCCTGATGCCGGAGCTGACGGACGCTGTAGCGGCGAGCGCGACGGTGGCCGATCTTCGCGAGCGCACGGCCGGACGGATCACCATCGACTACGTCCCGCCCGACCATTTCGCGCGCTATCCCAAGCCCTGCATGAACGGCTGGGGCCGCCAGTCCCTGAACGTGACGCCGCGCGGGCTGGTTTTGCCCTGCCATGCCGCGCAGACGATCCCCGGCCTCTCGTTCTGGAACGTGCGCGATCGCTCCCTTGCGGAGATCTGGCGGGATTCGCCGGCCTTCAATGCGTTCCGCGGCACGGACTGGATGCGCGAGCCGTGCCGGAGCTGCGAGCGCCGCGAGATCGACTTCGGCGGCTGCCGCTGCCAGGCGATGGCGCTGACCGGAGATCCCCGCAACACGGATCCGGTCTGCGTCCTCTCTCCGCTCCACGATCGCGTCGAGCACCTGACGACCGTCCCCCGCGTCGATGCCTACATCATGCGAGAACGACCCGCCAAGGCTTCGACGCGCTAGCGCCAGGGCCCTGGCCCATGCTGCAGCAGCGTTCTGAGGCGATAGCTCCCCAAAACCGGAAACGGGCTTCCGCGCCGCGCCGATGCCTGCCAGCCAAAGCCCCCTCGCGGCGCCTCGCGAACCCTGCGCCGATTGTGACGGAGGCCGTGCCAGCCGAGCTGCGCGATGAATTCCGCGAAGGTCATGAAAAGCCGAAACCCGAGTGATCTCAAGGGTTTCTGAAATGGCGCGCCATTCAGGATAAAACTGCGAACACTTATGTATTTGAAATATCGAT